>CANQTP010000119.1 GCA_947626755.1 uncultured Clostridia bacterium | reverse complement strand
TGACTAAAATATAACACAAAGGCAGCATCTCTGCTTTTTAAATATTCAGTTGTAACACATGTATTGTAATCCTACAAATTATATGCAAGAAGGACATTGGAAACCATTTTATGTAATTGAAGGGAGTGCTATAATACTAAGTTTTGTTTTCGAACAAGGCTACGATAACCTCTTGGAATTTCTTAAACAAAATGATGCAAGTGGAAAATGTAAAATAGATAATATTGATGAGATAGAAAACGAACTGGAGAAAATTAAAGGGGTTTTCGATGAGAGCATATATTACTCATTAAGTAAGGTAGATACAGAAAAACTCATCAAAGAAAAAAATAACGAATATTTTGTGTTTTATACACAAAAGTTACCCGAATATAAAAAAATGTTACAAGATATATTAAGTAAACATGTTTGTTATCCCAATATTAATGGTGATGGAAAAGCGCAGCTGTATACATATTTAATGCAAACGTGGGCGAATAATGTTCGAGCTTCTGGTGAGCCTTTTGAAAGTGAATTTTCCCAAAATAATTTTTATGATATAGCTTTGCGCATGGATTCTGTTATAGCAATAATCAAAAGCAATTGTGAGAAAGAGGAAATACGAATATGTATTGATGCATTGAGGAATCCGTTTGAAGCTGTATATTTCAAAGATAATTATAAGAACTTTTACTTGATATCAATTTCAACAGAAGAAAAATATAGAAAAAGTAGATTATCTTTCTTGAGTAAAAAAGAACAAGAATCACTAGAAAAAATAGAAAACCCTAAAAAATTTGATGAAACAGAAGAGCAGTTTTATCATCAAAATGTTCAAGGGTGTATAGAATTGTCAGATATACATTTATATAATCCGGATGTAGATAATTTCAAGAACTATTTTCTGACACAACAGATTGTAAAATATATTACTTTGATGTTACATCCTGGGCTAGTTACACCCACTCATATAGAGAGGTGTATGCAATTAGCTTATAATGCAAAATTTAATTCTGGATGTTTATCAAGACAAGTTGGTGCAGTAATTACAGAAAATGATTTTGCGATAAGAGCAGTAGGGTGGAATGATGTACCCAAAGGACAAGTTCCTTGCAATTTGCGTGGGGTTAATGGTTATTGCGCAAATAAAGATTGTGAATCATATAGTGATTTTGAGCTTTGTGACGCGGATTTTGATGATAGTATGCAGAAAATAAAGAGAAGTATATCTAGTACAGATTTAAGGGGCAGAATATTTTCTTATTGTTTTAAAGATGTGTATAATGGTTACAAAGGAACAACGAATCAAGTGTTAACACGCTCTTTGCATGCAGAGGAAAATGCCTTTTTACAAATTAGTAAGTATGGAGGAACCGGAATAAAAGGAGGTTTTTTGTTTACAACTGCAAGTCCGTGTGAATTATGTGCAAAGAAGGCTTATCAACTAGGAATAACAAATATTTATTATATTGATCCTTATCCAGGAATTTCAATGAGTCATATCTTGTCTTTTGGAAAATCCAATAATCCTATAATGAATTTATTCTATGGTGCTATTGGAAATGCATATATTTCACTTTATGAACCAAGAATGGCATATAAGGATGAATTGGAGCTTATCTCGGGAGTTAAGGTAAAGAAAGTTGTTGCAAAAGAGAAGAAAGAGCAAGAAGCAGAACCTATTGTTTCTGATATTAAATATCATACAATGGACATTTCGTTTGCTTATATGTCTAAAGATGATATTCAGACTATACGCAATATCGAATTAGAGGTAACTGGAGAACCAATAAACCATATAGAAAAGGAGATAATTTGGACGGGCAGCAGTTATATATCAACGTCATTAGAAAACACAAATAGTGGGTTTTCAATTGAAGATTCCACAAGAAGATTGTCTCCGTATAAGTATAGAGTTTTATTTAACAGAAATATCATGAAGGGAGAACGAGTAGCATATTCTGTAAAAACAGTAGTAAGTGATGCAAATGAAGAGATGCAACCATTCTTTTCGCATACTGTTAAAAATCCAACGGAGAAACTGGTACTAACAATCAAATTCCCGGCAAATAAAATAGATTGTGTTGAAATGCAAGAATACAGAGATAGTGGTAGAGAAATCAAAGTAGAAAATGCAATACAATTAACAAAGCAAAGTATGGATGATTTTGATATTTATATGTATACTATCGATAATCCAAAATTATTACATACATATTGTATACAGTGGAAATTCAAATAGAATATTGCAAAAAAAAGTGATATGTGGTATCATCTTATTAAAGATATTTAGGAGGGATACATATGGGTGGTGACTGAATAATTTATAAAAAAGTCGATAGTTTAGGAAACCATATGAATTTCCTAAATAACACATTAAAGGTATCAGATTCTAGGGCTAGCTTATAAAGCTAGCCTTTTTGATGTGTAAAAAAAAGTTATGATTGAAAAAGAGTTGGAACTAATATATAATTTTGTTGGGACAATATTAAAGTGATATTTTAGATAGACAACAGAAAGGTCGTGAACCAATGAAAAAACAACTTAAATGCTACATCTATACCCGTGTATCCACCTCCATGCAGGTGGATGGCTACAGCTTAGATGCGCAAAAAGATAAATTGCATAAGTACGCTGATTACCAGGATATGATTATCGCCGGGGAATATTCGGACGAGGGTAAATCCGGTAAAAGTGTGGAAGGTCGCCCACAGTTCCAGCAGATGCTTCAAGACATTGAATCTGGTAAAGACAATATCGATTTTGTCCTTGTATTTAAATTATCCCGTTTTGGACGAAACGCAGCAGATGTATTATCTTCCCTTCAGAGAATGCAAGATTTTGGTGTTAATCTTATCTGTGTGGAAGATGGTATTGACAGTTCCAAGGATGCAGGTAAACTAATGATTTCTGTGTTATCTGCGGTGGCTGAAATTGAGCGTGAGAATATATTAGTTCAAACTATGGAAGGTCGCAGGCAGAAAGCCAGAGAAGGTAAATGGAACGGTGGTTTTGCTCCTTACGGCTATCAGCTAATCAACGGTGAACTGCTCATTGCTGAAGACGAAGCAGAGATTATCCGTATTATTTACGATAAGTTTGCAAACACCACTATGGGAATTGCGGCTATTGCTACATTCTTAAACAACAGCGGGTACAAGAAAAAGCTTCGTCAGAACAATACCATAGAAGGCTTTTCCGCATCCTTTGTAAAAGGTGTATTGGATAATCCGGTGTACTGTGGCAAGCTTGCTTTTGGAAGAAGAAAGAATGAGAAAGTTCCGGGTACGAGGAATGAGTACCACATTGTGAAGCAGGACAAGTATATGCTTAATGATGGTATTCATGAGGCAATTGTATCGGAAGAATTGTGGAATCAGGTGCATAAAAAGAGACAGGAAACCGGAGTTGCCAACATTAAAACTCATAGTTTGGATCACGAGCATATTTTATCCGGTATTATCAAATGTCCTATCTGCGGAAGTGGTATGTATGGCAATGTAAATCGTAAAAAGCATCCCGACGGCGGGCATTACAGAGATTATTTTTACTATGCCTGCAAGCACAGAACCTTTGTGAATGGTCACAAGTGTACTTACCGCAAGCAGTGGAGTGAGGATAAAATCAATGCGGCGGTGGAAGAAGTTATCCGTAAGCTGGTGAATAATCCAAAGTTCAAAACGGAGATTCAGAAGCACATTGGACAAAGCATTGATACGCAGGAGTTGGACAGAGAGCATACAGGATTACAGGAGCGCTTAAAGCAAGTAATCGGTGCTAAGAATAAGTTAGCGAATCAGATGGATAATTTATCCGTGTCGGACAAGCATTATGACAAGAAGTATGAGGATATGCAGGTGCGTCTGGACAAGCTTTATGATGAGATAGAAGAAATTGAAACTCTGATCGAAGAAGTGGAGACTAGACTGTATAATATTAGGCAGGAGAAAATATCCGGCGATAATGTGTATCAGTTCTTATTATTCTTTGATAAGCTGTACGACAGATTTACGGATATTGAGAAGAAAACATTTATGAAGAGCTTCCTTGCAGGTGTAAATATTTACGAGGAAGAGCAGGCAGACGGAAGGATACTTCGTAGTCTTAAGTTCCGATTCCCTGTATTTTTCAATGGGAAAGAGATATACGAATTGGATTGGGACAACGAAAGTACCGTTGAGACTGTTTGCCTCTTGAGCAACCGAAAACCGGATACGAAAGTCAGGATCGATGTGGATCTGTAAGACTACTATCATATCAAGGAAAAGAAGAATCAGAACTGAAAAATAGAACACCGAACTAAGAGCGAAAGCTGCTGATGCGTAAATGCATTGGCGGCTTTTTTTGTATCGGGGGGGGGGGAAAAATAAACCACCTGCTCTGCAGGTGGAGGGAAGATCTTTAGATGAAAGCAAACTCCCGTGTTACAATACATGTAGGTCTGCAAACCACAAATAAAGAACACGGGAGGTGTGCAATGAGCACAGATAATAGTTTAGCCCATACAAAATGGGAATGCAAGTACCATATAGTATTTGCACCAAAATACAGGAGACAGGTGATATATAAAGAGATTAAAGCGGATATAGGACAGATACTCGGGACATTATGCAGAAGGAAGGGAATAGAGATCATAGAAGCAGAAGCATGCCCGGATCATATCCATATGCTGGCAAGAATACCACCGAAATACTCAGTATCAGAAATAATGGGGTACCTAAAGGGAAAAAGTTCGCTGATGATATTTGAGAGACATGCAAATCTGAAATACAAATATGAAATACAAATATGAAATACAAATATGGGAACCGGCATTTCTGGTGTCGAGGATATTATGTAGATACAGTCGGGAAAAATGCGAAGAAGATTCAGGAATATATAAAGAATCAAATACAAGAAGACTGGGAATACGACCAAATGTCGCTCGAAGAGTATATCGACGACCCGTTTACGGGTGAACCGGTGAAGAAAAACAAGAAGTAAGCCACTTGGAGTGGGAGTTGGGGATTGGGGATCAAAGCAAACCAAAATCTCATAAGAATGCGGTTGAGGTTCTCCAGTTCACGGATGTCGCTAGCGGACATCCAGCCGTTCTGACGCGCCGTGGCGTAGCCCTGCGTCCGGCTGGCGTAATCGCTGCGGAGAAGCCCGTCCACGTTGAACTTCACGAAGTACAGCGGTTTCTCATCGGTCGAGAGCAGGAACCGCTGGATGGACTGTTCCCAGCGGATCAGCCAGGGCTTCAGCGTGTATTTCACGAACTCCAGCACGGCGATCTTATTGACGTTGCCGCTGCCGCCAAAGGTGGAATGCTAACTCTCGCGCACACGGGACGGGTTCTTGATGGTGCCGGGGTGTTCCAGGACGCCGCCCGGAGCCGCGCCGTTGGCGAAGAACTTGGCGCCGTACTCTTCGCAGGCAATCGCCATGCCGATGGCGTTTTTCGCCATAGCGATGAGGCTGTAGCCCACCAGAGCGTCAAAGCCCAGGTCGGGGATGTGCAGCACATCCGAGGGATGGAGGTTGACCGTCGTGCCTTTCATGGTCGGCGCTTCCTCGTTGGAGCGC
>CANQTP010000118.1 GCA_947626755.1 uncultured Clostridia bacterium | reverse complement strand
ATGCCCCCTTTCTTTAGACTTCCTTTCGGCATATTTATATTATACCACATTGTCTAACTTTTGGGGAGCATTTCACAGGTATCGGCGTGTTTATGATGTCTCCTGCCGAAGCGGAAGCGGCTGTGGAGAGTGCGCTGCGCAGCGGTGTGCGTCTTATCGACACAGCAAACGGCTATATGAACGAAAGCGGCACAGGCCGCGGCATAAAAAAGAGCGGTGTGGCAAGAGAGGAAATTTTCCTTGTCACCAAGCTGTGGCCTACGATCTATGAAAAGGAAACGGCAGTTGACGAAACTCTTGCCCGCCTTGGCACGGACTACATTGATCTGCTGTTTTTGCACCAGCCTACCGACAACTGGCGTGCCGGTTACAAGAACATTGAAAAGGCAGTAAAAGCGGGCAAGGTAAAAGCGATAGGACTTTCAAACTTCCCCGATGATATGCTTCGTGAAGCAATAGATACAATGGAAATAAAACCTCAGGTGGTTCAGGTCGAGGCACACCCTTATTTCCCGCAAACAGAACTTAAAAAGATACTTGCCGAAACGAATATGGGACTTATGGCATGGTATCCGCTGGGTCACGGTGACAAGACACTTATTGAACAGCCGATCTTCGGCGAGCTTGCGAAAAAGTACGGCAAAACGAACGCTCAGATCATTCTGCGCTGGCATATTCAAAGCGGAAACGTGGTTATCCCCGGTTCAAAAAATCCTGCCCACATTCGTGATAATTTCGATATTTTTGATTTTGAGCTTACAAACGAAGACATGGCACAGATCGCAAAGGTAAACAAGGGCGTGCGCTACTATACTGCGACTCCGGAAATGATCAAGGCTTATGCAAATATGCAGCTGCAGGCTGATCTGTAAGAAAAAGCGGAGGGAAATTCATGGAATATACAATACTAAATAACGGCGTAAAAATGCCTATGGAGGGCTTCGGAGTTTTCCAAGTACCCGATCCGAAACAGTGCGAACAGGCTGTGCTTGACGCCATAAGCACGGGTTACAGACTTATTGACACGGCGGCATCTTACGGCAATGAAGAATCCGTTGGCGCTGCGATAAAAAAGAGCGGAGCACGCCGTGAGGATCTGTTCATCACAACAAAATTATGGGTCTCCGATTCAAGCTACGAAAAAGCAAAACAGGCTTTTGAAACTTCGCTTAAAAAACTTGGTCTGGAATATCTTGATCTGTATTTGCTGCATCAGCCTATGGGCGATTATTACGGCGCATGGAGAGCAATTGAGGAACTCTACAAAGACGGTCTTATCAGGGCGATAGGCGTATGTAATTTTTATCCCCATGTGCTTGCGGACTTCTGCGAAACGGTGGAAGTTATCCCTGCGGTGAATCAGGTCGAACTGCACCCGTTTTTCCAACAGCCTGAGGCACTAAAACTTATGAAAGAATATGAAGTTCAGCCGGAAGCATGGGGACCTTTTGCAGAGGGAAAACACGGTATTTTCACTGATCCTACACTTACCGAAATAGGCAAAAAATACGGCAAAAGCGCGGCTCAGGTAGTTCTGCGCTGGAACGTTCAGCGGGGCGTTGTGGTTATCCCCAAATCCGTTCACAGAGAGCGTATGGAGCAGAATTTCAATATATGGGACTTTTCTCTTACCGATGAAGAAATGGCAAAGATCACGCCTATGGACATCGGTCACAGCGAGATAGTAAACCATTTTGACCCGAATTTTGTAAAAGCTCTTCACGGACGTTTTGCAAAATGATGGGAGGTATAATATGAACGCATTTACTTACAGTTATCCGACAAAAGTTTATTTCGGCGAAAAAGCCGCAAAAACGCATCTTGCGGGCGAACTTGCAAAATACGGCAAAAATGTTATGGTTGCATACGGCGGCGGTTCGGTAAAAAAGAACGGTATACTGAACGAACTTCTGGAAATACTTAGATCGGCAGGGAAGAACGTTATCGAATTTTCGGGAATAATGTCAAATCCCACCTATGCAAAAGTCCAAGAGGGCGCGGAAATTGCAAAGAAAAACAACATTGAATTTATCCTTGCGGTAGGCGGCGGAAGTGTTATCGACTGCTGCAAGATAATTTCCGCACAGGCAAAGACCGATCGGGACATATGGAAACTTGAATATTCCGAACACGGTCAGCCTGCGGAATTTATCCCTATGGGAGCAGTGGTGACTGCTTTCGGAACTGGCGCGGAAATGAACAACGGTGCGGTAATTACAAACGAAGATAAAAAATTAAAATCTGCACTTTGGGGAGCATATTATAATTTTGCAATACTTGATCCCGCATATACAATGACAATGCCGATGAAACAGGTCATTTCAGGCTCATTTGATGCGCTTTCACATTGTATGGAAACTTATATGGGCAGTCCGAGAAATACAAATCTTTCCGATGAAATAAACGAAGCCTGTCAGCGAAATATTATTGCAAATCTTCGTAAAACAATAAAAGATCCCGATGATATTTCAGCCCGCAGCGAGCTGATATGGGCAGCGGCAATGGCGGAAAACGGCATACTGAAAATAGGCAAAGTAACGGATTTTCAGGCGCATATGCTGGAACATCAATTAGGCGCATATACCGACTGCAACCACGGTCAGGGACTTGCAGTTATCCACCCGAAATTATACAGGCATATGCTTCCCGAAGCGGAAGAGCAATTTGCGCGGCTTGCGGTAAATGTGTGGAATGTTTCGCCGAACGGTAAAACGTCTGCACAGCTTGCCGAGGAATTTATTGAAAAACTTTCGGGATTTATCCGTGAGATCGGTCTGCCCACAACATTCTCCGAAATGGGGATCCCCGAAAACACCGATCTCAAAGCAATTGCGGACAGTACGATCTTAACGGCAGGCTGCTGCAAGAAATTTACCAAAGAGGAATTGCTTACAGTCCTGAACGAGTGCAGAATTTAATCATAAGAAAGGCGGAAAAGCATGAGTATATTGTTTATAAACGGAAGTCCCAACAAAAACGGAAATACCGCAAAGCTTGCGGCGGAATTTCTTTCCGGAAAAGAGTATGAAACTCTTGATCTGACCGATCTTAAAATTTACGCTTACGGGCAGGACTATCCCGACGATCAATTCAGTGATGTTATCAAGCGCATAAAAACTGCGGATACGGTCGTGATGGGTTCTCCGCTTTACTGGCACAATATCTGCGGAGCAATGAGAAATTTTCTTGACCGTTGTTACGGTCCTGTTTCACAGAATGAATTTTCCGGAAAGGATTTGTATTTTATAATTCAGGGTGCGGCGCCGGAGAAATGGCAGCTTGATGCCTGCGAATTTACAATGTCGCGTTTTGCAGGCTTATACGGTTTTAATTACAAAGGTATGATAACAAACAAAAGCGAAGCTCAAAAGATGCGTTCGGAAATAAAATAATTTCAAACGAGTATTGACTTTTCGTGGAAAACGTGATATTCTGTAATAAAAACATCGGAGGTCTTTTAAAATGAAAAACTACGAGAAAATTAATGTTACGGGAACGGACAGAGTCGAACTTCACGACAAGATAGGGCTTACCGGAGCGGAGATCAGCGTAAACTTCCTGCCGGCAGGAGCGGGAGTTCCATTTGTTCATACCCACAAGCAGAACGAGGAAATTTACATCATACTTGAAGGCAAAGGCAGTTTTATACTTGACGGCGAGAAAACGGATATTTCGGCAAACGACTATATCCGCGTTGCTCCGTCAACAAAAAGACAGATCTCCGCTGCTGCGGATTCGGCACTGAGATATGTTTGTATCCAAGTCAAGGAAAATTCACTTGAAGCCTATACTGCCGATGACGGTGTAGTCCTTTAAAAATGTTGAGTTTATTTAAGCGGACGATCAAGCTCGTCCGCTTAAATTTTTCGGAAAGCGACTTTTCAATTGACTTTTATCGGCAGCTTTATAATAAAATCACTGCCCTCATTTATTTTTGAATGGACTTCGCAGCTTCCCCCGTGGTTTAAAACAATTTGTTTCACTATCGCAAGCCCAAGTCCTGAAACAGTGTTTTTACCACGCTGACGTGAGGTAAAATATCTGTTCCAGATATGTTCCAGCATATCCTCCGGAATACCTTTCCCGCTGTCTTTTACGGATAAAATCGCAAGACCGTTATTCTTTTCAAGAGTAATTTTCACTGCCTTATTTTCTTCGGAATGACGTATCGCGTTGTCAACAAGGTTATATATAACTCTTTCTATCTGCATGGAATTTCCGACAATAAAAATGTTGTCGGAAATATTTTTTTCGATCGTTCCGCCTTGATTTTCAAAAAGCGGTTCAAATCCGGAAATGATGTTTTCCGTTATCTCTGAAAAGTTTATTTTCTCAAATTTTTCAATGTGCCTTTCCGTCTGCAATTCCGAGTATTCCAGAATTTCATTTACAAGAGCATTGAGCCTATCCGCTTCTTTTATGATGATCTCGCAGTCGCTGTTTCTCTGGATCTCATCATTCCCAAAGTCCTTGATGCTTTCTCCATAGCCTTTTATCATTGTCAGTGGAGTCCGCAGATCGTGGGAAATATTTGCAAGCAGTTCCCGCTGAAAATTTTTCGCTTTGTTAAGATCGGAATTTGTCTTTTTGAGAGTGCTTTCAAGTTCGTCAATTTCGGTGCAAGATCCTTTTTTGAAATTTCCACTGAATTTATCACTTCCCAGATTTGCAGCTTGTTCTGAAATTTCGGAAATCGGTTCGGAAAATTTTTTTGAAATGACAAACGCGATAAAAAATGCTATCCCAAAAGAAATTATTGTAACTGCAATAAGCTGTATCCTTATAATTTCCGCTTCCGAAAGATATTCTCCATAAACATAAAGCGTATCGGTCTTGTACTCGGTAAATTTTCCGTTTTCTTTTAATGAACTTAGGAAAGCTTCATAATTATCCGGAAGTGAATGATAGACAGCTTTCTGCCAATTCAATTCCTCATTCCGATGATACGGATTTTCATTTGGCTCATCAATATCATTGCCATATGTGTTTTTATACGGATCGGCACTGTAAATAATGTTTCCGTCACTGTCCGTAATAAATATCAGCAAAGAATTGTCCCGCGAAATATCATTAATAAATTTGCTGTCATTAATATTTTCGGAAATTTGCGAAGCGGCTTTTTGAGTTTTAGACATAAGCATATTGTTATAAAAACTCTGCAAAAAAACTGTCTGCAATATCCATAGAATTATAAAAATTATAGCTGCAAATAAAATAAAATACAAGCATAATTTTTGTCTGAAAGTCATAACTTTATTTTTCAAATTTATAGCCGACTCCTCTCACAGTTTGTATCATATCGCGATATTTCCCGATCTTCCCGCGAAGAAGTTTTATCTGCCAGTCTACTGTTCTATCATCGCCGAAATTGTCGTAACCCCATACACCGTTCAATATTTTATCACGAGAAAGAGCTATCCCCTCATTTATAACAAGAAAATTCAGCAGATCATATTCTTTTTGTGTAAGTTCAATTTTTTCACCGTCAACAAAAACGTTCCGTCCGAGCGTATCTATTTCAAGCCCGTCAAATTTTATGATCCCGCTGTCTTTATTCTGCGGCGATTTTTTATGGCGTTCAACTATCACTTTGGGCAACACCGCACAAAAAGGTTGCAAAAATTGAAAAAATATGATATAATAAAGATATGGAAAAGCAAATAACA
>CANQTP010000117.1 GCA_947626755.1 uncultured Clostridia bacterium | reverse complement strand
TATAACGGTCCCCGTTTTTGAAAGTGCCGAAAATGCGGAACAGTATGCACAGGAAAAAGGCATTGATCTTTCGGGATCTGAAGAAGTCGGCTCTATTTCCGAACCGGAGGAAATTTCCAAGGGAGATGTTCCGGTGGAACATCGGGAAGAAACACTTGAACCTACTGCGGAAAACCTATCAAAAAAGCTCAGTGCCGAATATGAGGAGTATATTTCAGGACTGAAAAGCCGTTCTCCCGATGAGATCGTTTCATCGGCATATGAGATAACCATTAAAGACAATATCCGTACCTATGCTGAAAATGAAGATATTGACCTGACGGAAGAACAGCTTGCTGCACTTGTTACAATGGATAACGTCCTTAACGAAATTTATTGGGAATGGAACAAAAACGAATTTGCTAACGGTTATGACGATGTTCTTTCCGTTATGCGGGCAAGAGCGGACAGGATAATTAATTCCCGTCAAAGAGAAAACGTTCCGATAGAAAATATCCTGACAGAAAGTGTTCCGGCGGAGAATGTTCCTCCCGAACCCGTTGAAGAAAAAGGTGATATTCCCACGCCCGAAGAATTGCTTGAAGATGATCGGGAAGATGAACAGCTTGAAAAAGCAAAGAAGTATATCAGCGATTATCTGGAAAAAACTTTTGGTTCTCTTGATGATGATTTCCGCGATCTTCATTACATTTCCGCAGGATATACCGAACTTGGCGATAATAACGAATACGCTTGTCAGGTGTATATTGACATAATTGACCTTGAGATCAAGTACGTTATTGACAATAATTTAATAAAAACCGATAAATATGATTCCATTGAACAGATGAGCGAAAATGCACTTTCCGCTCTGGACTTTGACGAGTTTATTTCCGATTTTCAGGAAATGGTGGATAAAATGGAAGATGAAAGATTCCGTCTTACCATTCCCGAACTTAACATCGATGTGGATATGCGTGAGATAGATTCCATTGATATAACCGCTTCCGATGATAAGCTGACTTTTTATTACAGTAAGATAAATAATGACATTGAAAGTTTCCGGGAAAGTGATGATAATACCAATTCTATCGTAGATATTGATGAAGTCAGCAGCGACATTCTTAATATGCAGTCTATGGGGCATAATGCAGTTATCAATGAACTTGGAAAGAAAAAAGATGCGAAAATATTTGACGTTGCCGATCATATTTCAAGTATCATATGGAATATGAACCGTGCTTTTGAACTTGTTCCGGTGGTGAACGGACAACCAAATAGTCTTGTCCTTGCAAAAAATCATGACGCATGGGCAGGGTACGAAAGCAGTAAAAACGAGTATGATAATACTATGGATGCATTGTTCAAAGGCAATTATTCCGTGGTTGAAAATTATCTTGAAAATGTCCGTGATTCAGGCGATGTGAGCAATGAACTCCGTGAAATGGCGGGTGAACTGCTTAATGATGTTGCTTTGTTCAAAGATATTTCAGGTATTGCCGAAATAAACAGCCAAGCGGCAGAGATACTTTCCAAAAAATTCACCGCATATCAGGAGGGCAAATTTGCAGCAGAAGAATTTTATAACAGCAATTC
This sequence comes from uncultured Clostridia bacterium, assembly GCA_947626755.1. Lineage (GTDB taxonomy): Bacteria > Bacillota > Clostridia > Oscillospirales > Ruminococcaceae > RGIG8773. The sequence continues at coordinate 4,212 of CANQTP010000117.1, read as the reverse complement.
TCACGATGTCAGTGAACTTGCCGATCATATAAAAAACCTTGTCCTGAACGAAAGACAGGGTATCGGTCTTATGGACTATGCGGCAGGGGAGAACGGTATCACCTTTGCCGATCTTACCGAGTATTCGTGGTTACAAACGGCACAGGCACTTTCTATGGCGATCGAAAACGGCACATATATTTCCGAAGATGAACGAGCCAAACGTGCAAATTCCCCGCGGTACTCCATTTATCAGGTAAATACGGTTGAAAATGCAAAAGATGTTCCGGTGGAACATTTCGATGAAGCGGAAATTACTGGTTCGTTCGGTTTCCCGATAGATGAAATGGACAAGGCATTTGAAATGGAAAACGCCCGTACAGATTACGGCGTTAAGGCGGAAAATGCCGTTTCCGAAAAAATGCCGCTTTACACGAAATCATTAAGGGAAGCCAAAGAACTTGGCGAAACAGAAATGTTTACCGAGAGCCGCAGGTTAAACAGCGAATGTGCTGACGATATTGACAAGGCAATGAGCGACAATTACAACAATAACAGAATTGACAGTGAACAAGCATTAAAGGATATTCTGGAAAAATATGATTTTAAGCGTGTGGAATTTATCGCTGCAACACGGGTTTCGGAACTCGATTTTGACGGACGTGTCAGCAGCGAAAACAAGGCGTGGGCAAAGGATCTCCTTGAAAAAATGAACTTTCAGGGCAGCAGTGAACGATTTGATATAAGAACTCACCCCGGACTGCTGAATTATCTTGTCGATTCCATTCGTAAGGAAGAACAGCAGCGGACACAGGAACAGCAGAAAAAGCAAGATCGAGGCTGTGTTTCCATGAGTAAAGTAAGCGATTTCTGGGAATTCTACGGTAAAAATGCCCGTATAGCCGCCGATATTCTCGGATTGCGTCTTTCCAAAAAGAACGGCAATGATATGTGCGGTTTTCCCGATTTTAAAAAGGACGAAAACAGTCAAAAATTGCGTGACGCGGGATATACCCTGCTTATCGAAGAAGTGTTTGAATTAAATGCAAGGAATGTCCCGCCGCAGGAACGGCAGGAGGAAAAAGTCATTGAACAGGCTCACGCTCAGACTTATGAACCGGAGTTAGGTGACAGATTCCGTGACAGCGCGGGCGTAGAGTGGAAACTAACGTCATTGACAGGCGTTATGCCTTGGTACACGGATCAGTGTGCTCTTACAAGTGTAAACGGCAGTATCGAGATCACCAAAAATGAAGATTATTCAAATCTGCTCGATACCTCAAAATATACGTTTATCGGCAAAGAACCTGAAACGGAAAAAACAGAGTACACACCGAAAATAGGTGACCGTGTTGAAATAGACGGCACGGATTTTTCCATAAGCGACATTAACGGAACTATGCTCACGCTTACCGAAGCCGATACGCTTTTTGGAAATTCAAGGTATATGGCGTTGAATGATTTCTTTTCGAGTAACTACACTGTTATTGAAGAAAACGGATATGCTAAAGAGAATGTTCCGGTGGAAAATGTTCCACTGGAACATCAGGAAGATACCGAAAAGCAGACATCTCAGAATTATGTGATAACCGATGATGATTTTGGAGTAAAAACGCCGAAAGCAAGATTTTCCGCTAATATAGAAGCAATAAAAACATTAAGAAAGATCGAAAGTGCTAATCGCAATTTAGCAGCGGATATGTTTCTGCCGCGCAAGGCAACACCGGAGGAACAAGAAAAACTTGCGGGCTACACAGGCTGGGGCGCGATCCCGCAGGCGTTTGATCCCCGCAGTCAGGACTGGAGCAAGGAATACAGCGAACTGAAAGAACTTCTCACCGATGAAGAATATTCGGCGGCAAGACGTTCTACCATGAACGCACATTTCACTTCACCGGTTGTAATAAATGCCATCTATCAGGGACTTTCAAACCTTGGTTTTGAAAAGGGAAAAGTGCTGGAACCTGCTATGGGTATCGGAAACTTTTTCGGAGCAATGCCGGAGCAAATGCGGGAAAGCGAATTGCACGGTGTTGAACTGGACAGCATAACAGGCAGAATAGCACAGCAGCTTTATCCTGATGCGGACATTCAGATAAAAGGCTTTGAAAAGACTAATTTTGCAAACGATTCTTTCGATGCGGTAGTTGGAAACGTCCCGTTCGGTGACTACAAATTGTCGGATAAAGAATATGACAAGCACAAGTTTATGATCCACGATTATTTTATTGCCAAATCTATTGACAAACTTCGTCCCGGCGGTGTGCTTGCGGTGGTAACTTCCAAAGGTACTATGGATAAGGAAAACGCAGATATGCGAAAATATATCGCACAGCGGGCAGAACTTTTAGGTGCGATCCGTCTGCCGAATAATGCGTTCAAGGCAAATGCGGGAACGGAAGTTACTTCGGATATTTTGTTTTTCCAAAAACGCGAAAGACCTATCGAGATTGATCCCGATGAAGTCGAGTGGATAGGAAAAGCCGAAAATCCTGATGGTTTTTCCATAAACAAGTATTTTGTAAACCACCCCGAAATGATTATGGGAAAAATTGCAGAGGGCAACAAGCTGTACGGAACTCAGGCAAACGAAACGAGCTGTATTCCTATCGAGGGAGCAGACCTGAAAACACAGCTTGCAGAAGCGGTGAAGAATATCCAAGGTACATATACGCCGAAAACAAGGACGGCAGACAAGAAAAAAGAAGCAGAGGAGATAATTCCTGCTCCTGCAAATTCCCGTAAATTCAGCTATTATGCCGTTGATAACAGCCTTTACTACCGCCGTGACGATGAAAATATGACCAAGGTGAATATGCCGGCAGACAGTCTGAAAAGGGCTTTGGCAATGGTGGAAATGCGTGATACTGTTCGTGAACTTCTTGATCTTCAGCTTAATAATGCAGACGGAACGCTGAACGGCAATATTTCCGTTATGCGTGAAAAACTGAATCAACAGTATGATGCTTTTGTAGGAAAATTCGGACATTTTGATGATCCGAAAAACAGACGTGCGTTCAAGGGCGATGATGGGTATAATTTTCTGACGGCTCTTGAAAGTCAGGACAAGACCACAGGAGAATTTGAAAAGACTGATATTTTTTATCATGATACGGTAAAACCCAACAATGTTGTTACTCACGTTGACACGGCACAAGAAGCGTTGATACTTTCCGTTGCAGAAAAAGCAAAGGTAGATTTTGATTATATGACCGAACTTTGCGGTATGGATAAGGACACGCTGATAAACGAATTAGAGGGGCAGATATTCAGACTTCCGCAGGAAACGGAGAAATATGTTACCGCCGATGAATACCTAACGGGAAATATCCGTGTTAAACTCCGTGAACTTGAAAATGCGCCCGATGGAATGGACGTAAGCCGTCACAGAGAAGCCCTTGAAGCGGCAATGCCCAAAAAGGTCGAAGCAAAGGATATTTCGGTGAAACTTGGCGCACATTGGGTAGATCCGAAATTTGTTACACAGTTTATTAACGATAAATTTCGCCCCGGTTGGAACAGTTATGTTCAGGCACAGTACAGTAAAGCATCGGGCAAATGGAAGATCGAGGGTATGAAAAAATCCGACAAAGAAAGCTATACTGCCGTGCATGATTACGGCACAAAGCGAAGAAATGCCTATGCAATTTTAGAGGGAATACTGAATCATGAGGATTTGACGGTAAAAGATCCGAAGCCGGATGAAAACGGCGAGCCTATGCGTGATTCGAGGGATAATATCATAAAGGTAACAAACCACGAAGAAACGAAAGCGGTGCAGATCGCCGTAAAGAAAATTGAGAGCGAATGGGAGGACTGGATATTCAAAGATCCCGAAAGAAGAACGGAACTTGTGGATAAATACAACGAAGTTTTCAACAGTATACGTCAAAGGGAATATGACGGCAGTCATCTTCGTTTCGTGGGTATGAACAGTGAAATTCAGCTTAAAGAACATCAGAAAAACGCAGTCGCAAGGGCTTTATATGGTGGGAACACTCTCCTTGCACATTGCGTGGGCGCCGGGAAAAGTTATGAAATGATAACTATTGCTATGGAGGGCAAACGTTTAGGTTTGCATAACAAATGTCTGTTTGCCGTACCCAATGCTTTAACGGAGCAGATGGGAAACGATTTTAAAAAGCTCTATCCCGGCGCTAATATTCTTGTCGCAACTAAAAAAGATTTTGAGCCAAAAAATCGAAAGGAACTTTTTGCAAAGATAGCCACAGG
>CANQTP010000116.1 GCA_947626755.1 uncultured Clostridia bacterium | reverse complement strand
ACCAGAGAGATCTCGGAAAGGATGATCAATATGTGTAATATCAGTGCAGGTATCTACGAAGACGGCGAAGCAAGCGGTTTAGCTAAAGGTTTAGCTAAAGGTTTAGCAAAGGGCAGAGCCGAAGGCATGGCTAAAGGCAGAGCGGAAGGCAAAGCCACAGGCAGAGCCGAAAGAGAAGTTGAGATCATCAAGACTATGCTTGATGATAACAGGACTGTTCAGGAAATATCATCAATACTTCATCTTCCTATAAAGGAAGTGGAAGCTATCCGCAAAAGCATACTTTCATAACATTTTAAGGAGCTGATCCCGTTGCCCGAAGTATCAAGTTACGAGGCGGATACGGTCGAGAGGATAAAAACCAACGCAGAAGCGGACAAAGCCTGCAAGATGTTCCTCGCGCTGAAACAGATAACGGCACGCATTCTCAAAGCCGTTGCAAAAGAATATATGCCGTTGGAAATAGACGAGATCATCTCGCTTATGGACGAACCGCAGGTAAGCGAAAACACTGTTGACCCCGATGTCCCGTCTCCCGTATTACATACCGGAAACAGTGAGGACGTTTCCATAGACGACGGAACGCGCTTCTATGACATACGCTTTACCGCAAGAGTCCCCAAAGGCAGCGGGTATGTTCAGATGATAATCAACATTGAAGCGCAGAATAAGTTTGACGCCGCATATTCCCTTATAAAACGCGGGATATACTATTGCAGCAGACTTATTTCCGGACAGTATGGAACGGTCTTTGAACATATGGACTACGGCAAAATACAGAAAGTCTATTCCATATGGATATGTACCCACCCGGTGAAAGAATTTGAGGACAGTATCCGCGTATATTCCCTTAAAAAGGAAATGCTTTACGGAGAAAGGTCAAGCGAAGACATTGAAGCGAAAGAAGCAGAAAATTATGATCTTATATCGCTTATACTTGTATGTCTGAAAAATGAAGATAAGCACGGTCTGTCGGAGAATGATCTTATCCATATGCTGGATATATCGCTTTTGCAGAACGATAAAAGAGACTTAAAGAAGATATTAGGGGAACAGTACGGAATCCCCATGACCAGAGAGATCTCGGAAAGGATGATCAATATGTGTAATATCAGTGCAGGTATCTATGAAGACGGCGAAGCAAGCGGCTTGGCTAAAGGTTTAGCAAAGGGTTTAGCCAAGGGCAGAGCCGAAGGCATGGCAAAGGGAAGAGCAGAAGGCATGGCAAAAGGCAAAGCCACAGGCAGAGCCGAAAGAGAGGTCGAGATCATCAAGACTATGCTCAGGAAAAATTATACAATACAGGAGATCGTCGATCTAACCGGCGTTACTATTAAAGAAGTGGAAGCTATCCGCAAAAGCATACTTTCATAACATTTTAAGGAGCTGATCCCGTTGCCCGAAGTATCAAGTTACGAGGCGGATACGGTCGAGAGGATAAAAACCAACGCAGAAGCGGACAAAGCCTGCAAGATGTTCCTCGCGCTGAAACAGATAACGGCACGCATTCTCAAAGCCGTTGCAAAAGAATATATGCCGTTGGAAATAGACGAGATCATCTCGCTTATGGACGAACCGCAGGTAAGCGAAAACACTGTTGACCCCGATGTCCCGTCTCCCGTATTACATACCGGAAACAGTGAGGACGTTTCCATAGACGACGGAACGCGCTTCTATGACATACGCTTTACCGCAAGAGTCCCCAAAGGCAGCGGGTATGTTCAGATGATAATCAACATTGAAGCGCAGAATAAGTTTGACGCCGCATATTCCCTTATAAAACGCGGGATATACTATTGCAGCAGACTTATTTCCGGACAGTATGGAACGGTCTTTGAACATATGGACTACGGCAAAATACAGAAAGTCTATTCCATATGGATATGTACCCACCCGGTGAAAGAATTTGAGGACAGTATCCGCGTATATTCCCTTAAAAAGGAAATGCTTTACGGAGAAAGGTCAAGCGAAGACATTGAAGCGAAAGAAGCAGAAAATTATGATCTTATATCGCTTATACTTGTATGTCTGAAAAATGAAGATAAGCACGGTCTGTCGGAGAATGATCTTATCCATATGCTGGATATATCGCTTTTGCAGAACGATAAAAGAGACTTAAAGAAGATATTAGGGGAACAGTACGGAATCCCCATGACCAGAGAGATCTCGGAAAGGATGATCAATATGTGTAATATCAGTGCAGGTATCTATGAAGACGGCGAAGCAAGCGGTTTGGCTAAAGGTTTAGCAAAGGGTTTAGCCAAGGGCAGAGCCGAAGGCATGGCTAAAGGCAGAGCGGAAGGCAAAGCCACAGGCAAAGCAGAAAAAGAGCTTGAGATCATCAAAGCAATGCTCAGAAAAAACTGTACCACGCAAGAAATATCACGTTTAACAGATATTCCCATAAATAAAGTTGAGGAAATCAAAAAAAGAGTTAAGAGTTGAGAGCAGGCTGAAGCCTGCACGCATTCAGGGTTTGTTTTGTGATTTTCAACCTAACGTATACCGTGCATGACACAAAGTGCAGTCTGCAAACAATGATCCCGCCTATATAGGCGGGAATTTTTGTTAATAAGCGTTACTGCAATATCTCAACTCTCCACTCTCAACTCTCAACTCTATATATAAGCAAAACCCCTCTTAAAAGAGGGGTTTTTACTATATGTGTCAAGGCTTCAGCCTTGCTTAGCAAACTACGATAACGTATTCTCCGCCTTGGGTGATTCCGTCAAAGGATACTCTGCCGTTGCTGCCGATAGTAGCCTTGTCGATGTACTGGAGAGAATTCTTTGTGGAGTTGTATCTGTAGATCTTTGCTGTGTAGCCTTCACGGTTTGCGTTGAACTTAACGTTCAAGCCTGCTTCGCCGCCGAAGGTGTTGCTGCTGATGGTGAGCTGTGCTGTGCTTACGCCGTCATTTACGCTCTTTGCCTTTGCAACAAGCTTGGAAGGTACTTCCTTAGCATTGTATACAACATTGACGCTGACTTCCTTAGGATCGCTGATGTCCTTACCGTTGAAGGAAATTACAGAACCGTTGCTGAGTGTGAAGTTTACGGTAACGTTCTTTCCGTCAAGTGCAGACATGATAGCGGAAGGAATAGTAGTCTCGCCGTTAAGGGAAACGTTAAGAGTAGCGCCGCTCTTTGCAGCTGCAACATAATTTCTTACATAATTCCAGCCGTTTCTGTTGCCGATCTTTACGGAAGAACCGCCGAGGTTAGCATTGCTGTTGCTGCTGCCGCCGTTCATGAACCAATAGTAGGAAGGATCACTGTAGGGATCAACATAGCTTGTGCCGTTAAGAGTAACGACTCTTGCGGAGTTTCCGCCGGAAGCAGTGAGAGCATCATAATAAGAGCTGTAGAAATAGCCTGTAGTACGAGAGAAGTAGTTGCCGCGGGAAGTATAGCTGCGGATATACTTAATACTGCTTCTGTTTCCGCCTGCAGCACTGTATGCTTCGCTCCAGTTGTAGTAGTAGAGGCTGCCTACTTTGTATACTGCATAATCGCTTTCGGTAATGTCGGTATAATCGCTGTTAGTAACAGCAACAGCATAAGGATGATAGCCGTTGTAAGCTTCGGAATATGAATAATAGTTACCGTCTGTCGGGTCAAAATATGCTCTGGAAGAAGTAGAGTTCCAGTTAGATGTTTTCCAGTCATCATATGTACTGTAACCTGCGGCTGTAACAGCACTGCGGTTAGGATACCATGTATCATTGTCAGCTACATAATAGGAAGTAGAAGAACCATATCTGTATCCTGCGGGGATATAGTATGAATCGCCGCTTACTCTGTAGTCGTCATCGTCATCATCATCGGTGCTTGATGTTGATGTTATTACATATACTTGGTTACCACTACCATCTTCGGTACTTGATTCAGGGTCTACGGGCTTTGCTACTTTGTTTATTGTGTTATCAGCGTTAAATATTACGTAATATGAATTCAATTCTTTTGCAAGAGTACCTACACTTATTGTTGAGGTCTTTGGCTTGTTGATAAATACATATTCTACTGCTACATCAACGCTGGCATAATCAGCCCAATCGGGTTCTGATAAAGAACTAATATTAACTGTGGAATTTCCGTCTTTATCTTTTTTGTAAAAGCCTGTAAGTTCTGTTTCTTCTTTTCCTATCTTATACTTGCCGTAATAAATTACGTCTCCTTCCTTAATGCCCGCACCTAAGAAATTGTCTGACTTTACTGTATATGAAGAAGCTCCGCTTTTCTTTACCTCATTTGAATAATAGAAATAATAGTCAGAACAATCATTTTCAAATTTTGTGTAAGCGTTTTTATAATTACGGCTTGCGTTTGCAACTTCTGTTTCTACATCATAAGGAATATCTCCGGCGTTTGCATCATATCTGTAATAACTTGTATTTTTAAGAGCATACTTGCTTGACCCGATGTTTATTTTCTCGCCATCTTCTATTACAGGTCTATCAGCAACCTTACCTGTATCCAGATTCAACTGATGGCTGTGAGTTATCTTCTGTGCTTCCCAAGTGATCTTCTTGGCGCTGCCGCTGATGATAGGAAAACCTTCATCATCTTTTTGTTTGGTTATGGTAACATCAGCGCTTGCAACAATACTCATAGCAGATATAGCCGAAACAGCAGCCATACCGGCGGCAGCAAACCTGCCAAATGTTTTTCTCTTCATTTTAATATCTCCTTTTCAAATTTTATTTTTTTGAACTTTCAAGCAAGTTTAAAAAATCTGCTTACTTACAGTATACTATAAAACTTCCGATTTTGCAATAGTTTTTTTACTAAAAATGATTACAATTTTATGACGAAATGAGCAAAATCGTTGTTAAAAAGTTACAAAATTCTCTTTTTCTGTAACTTTTGTAACCGTTTTGTAATATTTGTCCTTTTGGGAAATTTTGGATAGAGTTGAAAGTAGAGAGTTGAGAGTTGAGATAAAATTTTCAACTTTGTACTCCCGTATCAAAGAAAAAGGCAACATCTTAACTATCTATTTCCGCAACACATAAAGCGGAGAAAAGAACATTAACGGGTTATGCCAATATCTCAACTCTTAACTCTTAACTCTCAACTCTTAACTCTCAACTCTGAATATATTTTCTGATAATTTCTTCCGGCACACCGTCTGCTGCCATTCGTGCGAGCAATTTAGCTATGCCCCTTGCTTCTCCCCTTGCTTCGCCCCTTGCTTCGCCCTCTGCTATTCCTTCTGCTTTACCTTTGATGTAATTTTCTACCATTAAGGTATTATAATCCCAGAGTGCTTTCTGACGGGCATTATACTCCAAGCGTTTCTGTTCGTCCTGGCTTATAACTTCAAGCGTATCAACTGCTTCTCTGATATATTCGTTGCTGCTTGCTGCCATATCGAATTCCTCCTTCTTCTCCGCTTTCAAAAACCTTATCCAATCATACAGTTCTGTGCCGTCCTCGGTTTTTGGAAGTTTGGGCAATTCTATCAAGTGCCATTCCATTATGTCTGTATAGCAAATATTTTCGCTGTCCTCGCGGATATGATAAATTGTGTGGAAACGATCTGTTTCCTTAACATATTTAAAGTCCAGAATGTTAATGCCTATACACTTCTTGAAATTTGAATATACCTTGTCTATATTAGTCTGATCCACAAGCATTTTGGAAACGTAGAATGCGCTCCGTTCAGCCCAGGTTGCCATATATGAGAGTTGTATTTCAATGTCGATCTCCGTGTCGTCGTTCATAGTCAAGTAAACGTCCAGTATTCCCTGTTTTGTGTCCTCGTGGTTCTTGGGAAGATTTGCGTTTTTAAGAACAGTTTTCTTTATGTCGTCCACAGGGATATTTAAAACCGCACTTAAAAAGCCTTTCCGGACTTTGTCATTATGCATTATTTCCTTGAAAGCAAAATCCACTTTCGGTGACATCATAAAATATTCCTGATCGGGCATTGTCAGACACTCCTTTGCGTTTTTTCAATAGCCCTGAGCAAAACACCG
>CANQTP010000115.1 GCA_947626755.1 uncultured Clostridia bacterium | reverse complement strand
AAGCCGCGGTCTGGAAGTTTACGCCGATGACGGCTGTGTGATCATTGGCGAGGCGGAACATGACGATGAATGAACTGCCTATGTCGGAAACAGGTGAAAATTATGAGATCCTTATTTGACGAAAGCCATACCGTACAAAGCGATGAGCCGGAGAATTACAAAGGAAAACTGCTGATAATACGGTCGGAGGTCTTGAAAGAAGAATACAGAACGCCCGAAAATCAGCTTTTTTTCGCGGTCAGCGGCAGCGGCTGTGAACCATATTCAGATGACAGAACGGTATTCGGCAGCTTTTTGAACGGCGAAAAAACACATTTGCAGCGTTCGGATCTTATCGGTATAATTGCCGACGAATATATCCCGAATTGGGCAAAAGAAAGAGCAGAGCAGCTTGTTTCCGAAACCGAGAAACAAAAAACTGCTCCCAAAAACAGTATTAATTTCAATATGTGAAGCCGCAGTCAGCGGCTTTTTGCATATATAAAATTTTAATTTTTTGGAGGTACTCAATATGAGAAAGATCATCACAAAAGCAGCACTCAAGGCAATACAGGCAAAGGAACTTCTTAAGTCGCACATAGGCGAAAACTTCGTTGACAGCGGAATAAAAATACTTATTGCCGTTGTTATCGGCGCGCTCCTTCTCGGCGGACTGTATTCACTTTTCGGAGATACCATTCTCCCCACTCTTACTCAGAAAGTAATTGAAATGTTCAACTTCTCCGGCTGATAATGAGCAAGGGCAGATTTACTGCACTGCTGATGGTTATTCTTGCGGCGGCAATAATGCTCAGACCGCCGCAGGAAAAAACCGTTTACGTTATCATAAACGAAGAAACCGGTCAGGTGCAGTATGCGGAAAACGAAATACCGCAGGAAACGGAATGCAATATCGAAAAAGGAACAGCAACAGTCATAGCAGTGATAATAATACTTTTCATAATATGGCTGATAAGCGAACCGGAAATCGAAAATTTATAGAAAGGACAGAAATATGCACTTAGATGTAAGAATAAACAGCCTGATGCCGGGCGGCGGAAATGTCAAGGCTTTAGCTTCGGTCAATATGGACGGCTGCTTTGCAGTAAAAAACATCAAGATCATGGAAGGAAACAACGGCTTGTTCGTTTCAATGCCATCGTACAAGTCGCATGACGGCGGATATAAGGATATATGTTTCCCAATAACAGCCGAATTCAGACAGCAGCTTAATGATGCTGTCATTAATTCTTACCATCAAGCCATTCAACAGCTTCAGGAGCAGAAAAATGCTGTGAATGTCTATGACTATGGTCCTCCCGTAGATTACGGAGAGCCTATAGGAATATCAATGTAAAAAATTTTTTTGGAGGTATAAGATATGAGAAAGATCATCACAAAAGCAGCACTCAAGGCAATACAGGCAAAGGAACTTCTTAAGTCGCGTATAGGCGAAAACTTCGTTGACAGCGGAATAAAAATACTTATTGCCGTTGTTATCGGCGCACTCCTTCTCGGAGGACTGTATTCACTTTTCGGAGATACCATTCTCCCTACCCTCACTCAGAAAGTAACCGAAATGTTCAATTTTGCGGGATAATGACACTCGCATTCGTTCAGACGGCTTTAGTGACCGCAATGCTGATATATGATTCCGTCAAGGATATCAAGTACCGTGAGATCCCCGATGAGATAAGCGCGGCAATTGCTCTGACAATGGTGCTTGATCTCAACATCGGCGATTTTTGGGGGCTTGCCGCTGCTGCGGTGTTTTTCGTTGCAGCGCTCGTTGTCGGAGGCATCGGCGGCGGAGATGTAAAGCTTGTCATTGCGTTAAGCGTGGTCTGCGGCTTGGGCGAAACGGTTTTCCTGCTCATTGCCGCAGAAATATCCATGCTTGTGGTTTATGCGGTTTATGCCGCAGTAATGAAAATAAAAGGAAGAACGGCAGAAAAAGCTCTGCCGTTCGTTCCGTTCATTTCTTTTGGATATATAATGTCAACATTAATATTTTGAGAGGATAATTGCTATGAATTTTTTTAAAAACAGAACTGTTCTCGGTGTTATCTGCATTGCCGTTGCTCTGGTGATATGCTTTCTCATAACACCGCTCTTCAATGCTTCCGCAAGCAAGACAACAGAAATAATATGTATGAAGAACGATGTTCGGGTAGGACAGGAGATCACCGAAAAAGATATTGAAACAGTAACGGTAGGAGCATATAATCTGCCATCGGATATTATACGGACAAGCGATGAGATCGTGGGCAAATATGTTGCTTCCGAACTGCTCAAGGGCGAATATGTTCTTGTATCAAAAATATCCGATACGCCTGCAAATGAAAATAACTATCTCTATAGGCTGACAGGAGAAAAAAGAGCCATCTCGATCACAATACCCACTTTTGCAAAAGGTCTGTCCGGCAAACTGCAATCGGGAGATATTGTTTCGATAATTGCCTGTGATTACCGTGAAAGCGGAGAAACCGTTGTTCCGGACGAACTTCAGTTTGTGGAAGTAATTGCGGCAACAGATAAACAAGGCAGTGACAAAGGCGAAGTGATCGTTTCGGATGACGGTGAGGAAGAAGCGGGACTGCCTTCGTCAATAACGCTGCTTGTATCTCCCATGCAGGCAAATATCCTTGCGGAACTGGAATCAAACGGCGAGATACACATTGAACTTGTTTACCGCGGAGATGCCGAAAATTCATCAAAATTTATCGAAGCGCAGGAAAAAGTGCTTGGTGAGATAGAGGAAAGGCTTGCTGCCGAAGAAAATAACGAAGAAAAAAATGAAGGACCCGACAGCCAAGAAGAACCTCCGGCTGAAAGCAGTGAGGAAGAAAACGAGCCTGTGACAGAAGAATATACCAATGAAGCGGAGGAAAATGCCGATGCCGAACTTTCTGAATAATTTGCTTAACCGTGACGAGGACGAGGAGCTCGACCTTGAATTTGATATTGCCGATCCGGAAAGCGGCTGTTTTGAACTGCCGCCTGACCGTGCAGATAATCAGGTACTTGCAGTCTGGGGAAGTCCTTCTTCCGGAAAAACGATAATGAGCGTAAAGATAGCAAGATATATTGCATCGCAGAAGAAAAACGTAATACTTCTGCTGACCGATATGTCAGCGCCGCCGCTGCCGTTTATCTGTCCGCCTTCGGATCTTGAAGCAGAACTTTCTCTTGGAAACATTCTCGGCGCGGCGCACGTTACCGAAAATCTCGTTAAACAGAATGCTGTACTGCACCGTAAAAACGAGTATCTGACCATGTTCGGTATGCTTAAGGGCGAGAACGCCTTTACCTATCCCACATATACCGAAACACAGGCAAAGGAACTGCTTGCAGAACTGCGAAAAATGGCTGACTACATTATCATCGACTGTACAAGCAATATTACGAGCGATGTTCTTTCGGCAGTTTCACTGATAGAATCGGATGCCGTTCTGAGACTGGTTTCCTGCGATCTTAAATCCATTTCATATCTATCTTCGCAGCTCCCGCTTTTGCTGGACAATAAATTCAATGCCAACAAACAATATAAAGCGGCAAGCAATATCGACGATTTTCAGGCTGATGAAAACATTGAACAGGTAGTAGGCGGCGTAAGCTTCAGGATACCGCATTCAAATGAGGTGCATCAGCAGTTCCTGTCGGGAAACCTTTTCGCAGGACTGTCGGACAAGGACAGCAGGAGCTTCAGGAAAGCTGTCGCTAAGATCGCCAACGAGGTATTTGAATTATGAATGGAGTATTGGTATCACAGACAAGTACGCAGGATCTGTTCTGCAAGCCTGACAAGCGCCGTGAATTTTCAGATGTGCTGAATGAAGTTCAGGCATATATTTCAAGCAAATATTCCGCCCTTGTTATCGATGGGATAAATAACATAAACAAGGGCAACAATGAAGTCAAAATGCAGGTCAAACGGTATATAGGAAAATATCTTCTTGACTGCCGGATATCCGTTGACGGTATGACGCAGCAGGAACTTATCGACAAACTGTATACCGAAATGGCTGAGTTTTCATTCCTTACCAAATACATTTTCGGAACGGATATAGAAGAAATAAACATCAATTCGTGGGACGATGTGGAAGTACAGTACAGCAGCGGCGAAACAGTAAAGTTAGACGAAAAATTCACTTCACCCGATCATGCGGTAAATGTCGTCAGACGTATGCTCCATGTTTCGGGAATGGTGCTTGACAATACTTCTCCCGCGATCCTCGGACATCTTTCAAAAAATATCCGTATCGCCGTTCTGAAAACTCCGCTTGTAGATGACGATGTCGGCGTTGCAGCATCAATCCGTATAGTAAATTCACGGAAACTGAAAAAAGAAGATTTTATCAGATCAGGAACAGCCACCGACGAGATGATGGATCTGATGTCCGCTCTTGTCAGATACGGAGTATCAACAACGGTCGCAGGTGCGACTTCAAGCGGTAAGACCACCCTTACAGGCTGGCTGCTGACAACGATCCCGCAGGACAAAAGAATATTTACCATTGAGAACGGTTCACGCGAACTGGATCTTGTGGAACGTGACGGATCCGGCAGGATCATCAATAAGGTCATCCATACGATAACCCGTGAAAGCGAAGATGAAAGGAAAAGCATATCTCAGGACGATCTCCTTGATATGGCACTGCGCTTTCACCCCGACTATATCGTTGTCGGAGAAATGCGGAGCAGTGAGGCGGATTCCGCTCAGGAAGCTGCCAGAACCGGTCACACGGTAATTACCACTATCCATTCAAACTCCTGCGAATCCACATGGCGCAGAATGGTCACATTGTGCAAAAGGAAATATCCAAATGTTGACGATAAAGTCATACTTGACCTTGTGACCGAAGCATTCCCAATTGTAGTCTACGCTAAACAGCTTGAAAACAAGCAGCGGCGCATCATGGAGATAATGGAATGTGAGATACTTCCCGACGGCAGACGCGAATACCATTCCCTTTACAGATACAATATCCATGAAAATCATATGGAAAACGGGAAATTCGTGATCAACGGGAAACATGAAAAGTGTTCGGATATTTCGGAATCGCTGCAGCGCAGACTTCTTGAAAACGGTATGCCGCAGGAAGAACTGAACAAATTTTTGAGAAAGGAGTCGGACAAATGACAGCAATACTTTTAATTGCTTTTATCGGAATGACAACAGGCTTTTTTCTTGTTTTCGGGATCTCGCCCCTTGAATTTACGGACGGATTGTTTTCATTTCTGACTGCAAAGCCGAACAGCCTTAAAAGTCAGATAAATGAAGCGACAAAGCGAAAAAAACCAAATATTTTCAGACGTGAAATTATGGAAGCACAGGAAGTCCTGCGGCTCACAAACCGCACAAATATGTTTTCACTTCTGTGCGTATGCTCACTCGGATCGTCTGCTCTTGGTATATGTCTGGCGATCCTTATCGAAAATGCGTTCCTCGTTCCGGTAATGGCTGTGGGGCTTATGTTCGTACCGTTCTGGTATATACGTTCAACGGCTGTGAACTACAAAAAGGACGTTTCCGCCGAACTGGAAACGGCATTGTCGATAATTACGACGGCATATCTCAGAAACGAAGATATTATTACGTCAATTGAGGAAAATGTCCATTATCTCAATGCTCCGGTGAAAAATGTATTTGAGAATTTTCTGAGCAGGATAAAACTTTCGGATCCCGACATAACATCTGCTATTCTTGATATGAAAAACAAGATAGACAATGAAGTGTTCCACGAATGGTGCGATGAGCTTATCCTTTGTCAGAATGACAGGAGTCTGAAATCCACGCTTACGCCTACGGTAAATAAACTTTCCGATATGCGTGTTGTAAACGCCGATCTTGAATATATGATAACCGAACCGCGCAAGGAGTTCATTACAATGATATTTCTTGTGGTGGGAAATATCCCGCTTATGTATATGCTTAACAAAGTATGGTACAACATTCTGATGCACAGCATGGTCGGAAAGATAATAGAGTAGAGCAAAACACCGAACTCAAAGGCAGAAAAATTGAAGAGAGCAGGAAAAACAAAAGAAAAAGCAGGTG
>CANQTP010000114.1 GCA_947626755.1 uncultured Clostridia bacterium | reverse complement strand
TTTCAATGTGAAAAAGCAGGAAAAGAAATACATATTAAAGGCTACGGCGGTCTTTATGTCAATCCCGAAACTAACGTTTTCTTCCGCCATTCTGAAAATGTTGGCGGTAAAGGATTACTGGAATTTTGCAAGAAAATACTTGATATGCCGTTCCCCGAAGCAATGCGTGAATGTGTAGGCGAAGCTGCTGAGATTAAACAATTCACGCCGAAAGCGACAACTCAAGAACCCCATGAGAAAAAAGATTTTAAAATGCCCGAAAAATCTGCCGATGGATATAAAAATATATATGCTTATTTTATATACACGCGCAATATATCACCAAATACTGTTAAAGAATTCGTAAATAAAGGACTTATATACCCTACACTTTCTTCCGGCATAAGCAAAACAACAGGAAAAGAATATCACAAGCTGAATGCTGTTTTCCTACACAAAAACGAACAAGGACAGCCTTGCGGTGCAGATATTCAAGGTATAGACAAAAATCCAGAATATCGTTTCAAGGGGTGCATGGCACATGATGATAGTGACAAAGGCTTTGTATATGATAAAGGTGATCCGAAGAAGATAGATACCGTATATCTTTTTGAAGCCCCGATAGACCTTATGTCATTTGTAGAACTTCATCCCGAAATCGAAAATGCAAAATTTGTGGCATTGAGCGGTTTAAAACCATCAACAGCAGAACCATACATAAACAGCGGCTTAAAAGTGGTATCATGCGTTGATAATGATGCGGCAGGCACAAAATTCAATAATCAAGTGTTATTTCAAAAAATGCAGGAGAGTATCGGTACAAATGACAGTCTCAAAAGACACACAATTGAAAATGGTGATGTTCCGATAAATTATTGCAGTGCTGATGTTAATGGTAAAGAAATGGCATTTTTTATTTCAAAAAATGATTGCTTTGCTGCTAAGAATCTTGGCGTTGAAATTCCGTCTGCCGCTGTCGCGTGGATCAACCGCAGTAATTTTACCATTAATAAAGAATGTGCGGAAGCGGGAGTAAAGGATTTTAACGATCTCCTAAAAAAAACTAAGAGTTTTGACCGTGAAATGCAAAAAATCAACGAATGGATATATAAAGCAACAACTAAAGCAGACGAGCGCGAAAAGCAATACGGAAGGAGCGCAGTATGTTATGAGCAACGGTGAGTTGACAAATATGAAAGTTGCTGCATTTCGTGAATGTAAAAAATCAGCATCATCATATTTGTCTAAGCAAGGTTTTATAAAGGACTTGGAACGCCGTAGGAACGGTGTACGTTCAATGATCGCCGATATTGAAATACAAGCTGACGTTTTACGCCACGCCGAATCAGCCTTATCAGCACAACTGGATAAACTTTGCAGTGCAGAAAAGGAGGATAAACCTAATGAGGAATCGAAAGCTGACTAACAATCACGAAAATCATATAATCGAACTTGCTGTATCCGATATGATGGAACAATACGGCAGAGAACTGGAGGAAAAATACAGATATGTAGAGGATATTACGCCAAGTTCCGAAGCCAACGCCAAATTCAAAGAATCACTTAACAGGGCATATAAACAGTCCTAAGAGGAAAAGGAGAAGATGTAAATGGAAGAATTAATTAAAAATCAAGAAACAGGCGCAGTTTCAGAAATACAGTCTGTTTCAAATGAAAAGAAAAAAGCGGACAAACAGGACAAAATAGCCGCTTTAAAAGCAAAAAAAGCCAAAGCTGACAAGGCACTTGAAAAAGCTACAAATAAAGTTGCCGCCGTAGACGCATTAATAGCTGCTG
The DNA here is from genome assembly GCA_947626755.1 of uncultured Clostridia bacterium. Classification (GTDB taxonomy): domain Bacteria; phylum Bacillota; class Clostridia; order Oscillospirales; family Ruminococcaceae; genus RGIG8773. Next base: position 4,272 of record CANQTP010000114.1, on the reverse strand, counting down.
AAGAACAAAAGCTTCATGATAAAGACATAAAAAAACTTGACAGCTTATGTACAAAACTTAATGTTGAATTATCTGATATTATTCGTCTTATCGAAAAAATTTCAGACAGTAAACTCACAATTACAGAAGCCGCTGAAATGCTTGATGTTAAGTAGGGGGAGATACAACTATGCACAATCACGTTATACTTACTGGACGTTTTACACATACTCCAGAACTTAGACAGACTTTAAACGGAATATCTGTCTGCACTTTCGGTATTGCCGTACAAAGAAGATATAACAAAAACAGTCAAGAACAGGGAGTAGATTTTATTGATGTAGAAGCATGGAGAGGTACAGCAGAGTTTATATCGAAATATTTTGACAAGGGTGACATGATTGACATAACAGGAAGTCTTAAGACTTATCGATGGCAGGAAAATGATATGAATCGGCACAAGACTGTTGTGCTTGCAGAAAGCGTTGATTTCTCACCGACAAATAAACGGAAGTCTGTTGAAAGCGACATTGAAACGACTGAAAAAGAAAAAACAGATAACATTCCAGAAATGGACGTATCAGATTTTATCCCTGTCGGCGGCGATGAAACAAGCGAGGAAGATATGCCTTTCTGATCGCTATACGTTTGCACATTCCCCAGTGTGAAAATTCCCCACTGGGGAATAATTAAAAAATGGAGGTAATTTTTATGTCAAGTCAAATCATTGGAAACGCTGAATACAGGAGCATTAGAGAAAAAGCATATATTAATGACACGCAGGCTCATATCATGGAACTTGCCAACGAACTTGACCGTTTGGGAATAAAATATTCGGGACGTGTAAGTGATTACAAATCTACTATTACAGTTGAAGCATCAGATAAAGCAAGGGTTCTTGAAATATCGAAAAGAATTTCTGGAAAAGAAATTCTGCCTGCAAATGTTCCAACGGATAACAGTATCATCGGTAATACAGAATACCGTTATATCAAAGATAAACGTTATATTAAAGGCGATACTGAAACTATGCTTAAAGTAGCCGCGCGTCTTGAACATGAAAAGATTTCTTTTTCAGGCAGAATATATAGTGACACTGTAACTTTGACCGTAAGCGGACAGCATATGCAGGAACTTGTAAAATCATATTTTGCAGAAGAAAAAGAAAGCGATCATAGCTTGAAAACGGTGTTTGAACTTAAACAAGCTACCGACACATTTGAGGATATATACTATATCTCCGAAATTAACGCCGAAACATCAGAAGAAGTTTCTCAATACAGAAGTGAATATGGAGATATTTCTATTTTTTCTAAAGTAGATGAAGCATTGGAGTTTGCAGTTAAGAATCAGATAACCCTTATCAATTCCAGTGAACAGCTTAATGAATGGCGTGAAGAAGAAAGTTTAAGAGATTTAAGTGAACAGCTTGTGGACATTACCGATCAAATCACTGATAAAGAAAAAATACTTACAGGATATGTAAGTGAACACAAATATGCAGAAGCTGCCGCCGTAGCATCAGAACTCGATGAACTTAGTAAACAGGCAGAAAAATTACGGACTGAAATACAGCAAGAAGCTATTACAAAGGACGATGTTGATACACTTCGCAGTATAACTCCTCGTCGTAAGTCAATACAGAATATGCTTGAAACTGAAGTTGCAAAAACGACTAAGTTTGACAAGCTGTTGGGCGATGAAATGGGAGAAAAATCTGCCTATGAAATGCGCAGAACAGATAATGCATGGAGAAACGATGAAAGCAAAACCACAAGTATTATCAGTATAACGCCACGAAAGTTACCTGAAAAAATCACGGACATAAGAAAAGATGGGAGTGTAGAAACAGGGACATATGTCAACCAAGACACGGGAATGCGTATTCAGTTCGGAAAATTTGCTGTTCACGAAATCGTAGCAAAGGCAATTCCTGATGATATGAGGCATATCCCCGTTGAAGCAAGACTATCCGCGATATATCAAATGAAAGATTTGATAAAAAACTCAATCTGTTTCGACAGTCGCATATCAGAATATAATGATATTTCCTCAAAAAATAAATCCCCAAATACACTGTTTATACATAGGTTATACGGCATTTTAAGATATAACAATGAATATTATTTGAGTAATTTAGCAGTAGAAGAAATGTATACGAAAATTGAAAACGGTCAGATGGAAGATACTCATAACAGAGTATATAGTCTGAGAGACATAAAAATAACACCCGTGAAGCTACCGAGTTTAAAAGCTCGCACAGATCTGCAAAACGAATTTGCAGACGAGGATACTTCATCGAGTGTTACTAAAATAAGTATACCACAACTTTATGATCTTGTCAAGACCTATGACAAAAGATTTTTTGAAAATCCCGCTTCTCCAGGCAGAGCGGAACGAGAAACAGAAATACAGGCACATAACGATTATCTTAAAGCGCGAGAGGAAATTATAAAAGAAAATAACAAATTTTCGCAGATGGATTTTATTAACTATGCGGTGAGCATTATCATAAATAATAATGCAGTAAGAAACGCATACACTAACTCTGACGATGCGGCTATCCACTTAGAAATTGATAATGTGTTAAACGATATAATAGCAGATATTACAATCAGAGCAGCAAACGAGCCTGTACTTAACATCTTAGATGATACATATTCGCAAAAAGACGTTGTTGCCTTTCTGAATGAATACGGTAACAACGTTCCACTACGCAACAGCATTTTTATAGAAGTTGAAAAAGAAGCGGACGTTATTTTAAGTAAATTGAGACAAGATAATGAAATACTTGAACATATAAAAATTTCCGAACGAAACAAAGATATGATTGACAAAATAGCTATTGGTGATACCGTTATACTTCCCGATGGAAATTTTGTTGTAACCAATATGGACGGAGATTTCTCCATATATATGGAAAACACCGATCCGACAGCAAAAGAAAGTTCAAAAATGTATTTCGGCTTCTGGAAAGAGCAGCTTCTGAATGAAATAGGAGACAATCTTATTGATGTTACATTTGGAAATATAGAAGAAGTATATAATAGTCCTCAAAATACTGTTGTTTCAGATTACAAATCAAAAACGAATGAACTGTTCCATAACATTAATGGCTATTCCCCGAAAGACATTGAAATAATGGTTCAAGAGCGTATTAACAATATTTTTTCAGAAAACGATATTTCTTCCGAAGTAAAGGATATTGCCATCTATGGTTCAAGGTCAAGAGGAATGGAAACGGACAATTCCGATATAGATATAGTTGTAGAGATAGTAAATTCTGAACTTAAAGAAGATGCTATTTTCAATCTTCTCAATGATGAAGAATTTGAAATCGGAGGAGTTAAAGTTGACATAAATCCTATCAAGGCAGAAGAAACAGGAACACTTGAAACATACCTTGAAAATGCGGAAAAATACCTTTCAGAAAAGGATAAAATTCATGCAGCGTTCACATCAGTGAAAGCCGAATATCAAGATTTATCGGACAGTGCTTTAAAATTTCTTGATCGTCTGGAAAGTTTGATAAAAAACAATAATATTAACCAAATAAACGCAAAAGTCTTTGATTCGCCTGCCGTACAAATTCATTACGGCGGTTATAACAGGATCAACAAGATGTTTGACGAGAAATTAGGAGAAGTCGTTCAGAAAATAAACAGTATATTATCATCTGAGGAAAAAGAACTTTCCGAAATGCCTACTGTTACTTTACGAACTGTAGGTGACTTTTACGAGATTTACGGAAAAGATGCTCAAATTGCCGCCGACATTCTCGGAATAACTCTTACTCGAAAAAATGGCAATGATATGTGTGGCTTCCCAAATTTCAAGTATGATGAATACTCCGAAAAACTTCGCAGCGCAGGATATATACCCTTGCGTGAATCGGTATATAATGAAGCAGAACACGGAGAAACGGTCAATGGTAACACGGAAGCTGAAAAAGAAATAGAAGCAGGAGATAAATATATTTATAACGGGGAAACATATACAGTTACAAATGCCGAAGGTATATATTCAGAGGACGTGATAGTTTCTCACGAAGAACAAACAGACAATGGTGATTTTGTCATTACCGAAAATATGAACAAATCAGAGTTGACAAGCGGCGGTACATTCGTTGGTAATGATATAAAAAATGAGGAACTTTCGGAACAGCTTTCTCTTTTCGGGGATAATGTTTCACATTCATCTTCCGATGAAATCATGCCTTATACATCATCTTATTCTGAGGATATTCCCGAACCCGACAAAGAAGAAAATTCCCCACTGGGGAATTTGGAAACC
>CANQTP010000113.1 GCA_947626755.1 uncultured Clostridia bacterium | reverse complement strand
AAAGCGACCAAGTTCTCTCTTAGTCGCTTTGCATAATTTTTCTCTTTATCTTTGTCTAACTTTTTGGGGTCAATTCAATGAAGCTGTCGGGCTTCTGAATATGACTGTCCTGATCGCCGAAAGCGACGCCTACAGAATGTGGATAGCAGTTTGCCCCGAAGATGATGAAGAGTATGATGAGGAGGATTGGTAAAAATGAAAAAATTCAGACTTACGGCAATTTTTCTTTTCGGTTTGGGAATGTTCCTGCTGACGTCATGCGGTGTGAAAAGCTATTCGGCGGAGGAATTTTTCATTCCCGCCGTGAGCGGTTTCAACGGCAGCGGAAAATTTTCAATGTTGATGAATGACGATCTATACGACCGCATAATCGAAGAATGTATGCCGAAAGACGCAACGGATATGGAGGAGCTTCAATATGAAGTGATCCTTTATGATGTGAGTTACGATGCCGAGCCGAAAGAAAATCTCTCCAACGGCGATAAAGTAAATATTAAAGTGAAATGCGATGAGAAAGCGCTTGAAAATCTTAATATCAGATTTACCGATACGGAATTTGTCTATACGGTCAGCGGACTGGAGGACGCCGTTCTTCTTGATCTGACAAAGGATATAAATGTGACATTTGAGGGTATGTCTCCCGACGGAACGGCGGTAATAGAATACGTCGGCGACAACGAATTTGTAAAAAATCATGTCAGTTATTCATATGACGGACAGGTCAGAAACGGAGGAACAATAACGGTCAGTGCGTCATATCCCGCATATGCAGTTGAAGATCAAGGCTTTATTATTGATGAGAATACTGTTTCAAAAGAGTTTACCGTAAGCGGTCTTGACGAATATCTTGCAGGTGAAGCGGATCTGTCCGAAATAGGTTCTTACATGGACAGCTATATCAATGAAAAAATCGAGAATTCGGGAAAATATAAAAGCGGTGCTAAGATAAGCAAATCGGACTTTTTGAAAGGATACGGAAATCTTACTGTTGACTATAAAAATTACAGCATAAATAAATACAGTATTACACCTGTTGCCGAAGTATTTTTATATAGTGAGGACGGCGGTATTTACAGCGAAGGGTTATTCAGTTCGATAAAGTCACATAATAAGTATATACGTTTCTACAAAGTAAATGTTGAAGCCGAGAAAAAGAACAATTACGGCGGTGATGACGGTCATCAGATCGGTGACATTGTAAACGGTGACGATATTTATTATGCAGTTTATATTAATGATATTGTTATGACGGGAAACGGTGAATTATCATACAATACGGAAGATGTAGTTTATACGGATCTCAGAAGGGCATTAATAGGCGCACAATTTGCCGATGTATTTAATTCATTTACCGAAAACAGCACATTTGAAATAGTATTTGAAAATGATCTTTAAATTTGCGGAATGTGGGCAATATCATGCTCACATTCTCTTTACATTTCTGATCACTTGCCTGATATTTTAGCAATAGATATAAAAAAAGCAAACTTGACCGCCAACATAGGAGACCAATACTCCAAGTCTATAAGCGGTTCAGTGGTCTGCTTTGATAACAGTATAACATATGCAACAGCAAACGTCAAGAGTTTTTTTATAAAAAAATACAACGTACAAGGCATAAAAAATAACACCCGTGAAGCTTCTGGGTTTTCAGTCCCACGCAGACCTGCAAAACGAATTTGCAGACGAGGATACCTCATCGGGTGTTACTAAAATAATTATACTGCCGTTTTACGATTTTGTCAAGAGTTTTGAGCAAATAAAATAAAAGAAAAAGCCGATAAACTGCCTCTTTCCATAGAGAAAGAGTATCTCAAGGCGAACACAGCTATCAGCTTTGATAACAGTATAACATATACAACGGCAAATGTCAAGCGTTTTTCTGAAATTTACAAAATATTTAAAAAAATAAAAGTCAAGAATTGCTTGAGAGATGGGGAGAACGATACTCCGAATTAACAAACAGCCTTGACCTTGATTTTATCATACATCAAAACCGCAATATTGTCAATAGTATTTTTAAAAATAAAGCCAAGAATTGTTCAGTGTGCTTGGGCTACAATTGTCCAAGGGCTTTAACAACCTTGACCTTGATTTTATTATACGCCAAAACCGCAATATTGTCAATAGTATTTTTAAAAATAAAGCCAAGAATTGTTCGGTGTGCTGCGGCTACAATTCCCACAGGGCTTAAACAACCTTGACCTTGATTTTATTATACATCAAAACCGCAATATTGTCAATAGTAAATTTTCAAAAATGTATTGACAAATATTATAAGATGGGATATAATAATTATCAAGGCAGCTGTATTGCTGTGAATGTTTTGAATGATTGTACATTCTATTGGCGCTCACCGCCATTAAGGGCAGACTTTGATAACCGGCGCTCACCGCCGTTAAGGGCAGACTTTGATAATTAGCGCTCACCGCTGTTAAGGGCAGACTAAAAACAATCATTTAACAATGGGGGAGAGCGAAATCATGCTGTTCCCCGTTGTTTGTTTCGGAGGAAGTTTTTCGGCAGGGTATTGACGCTGACATAAAGGAGGTAATTATGAGTATATACACAATAGAAGAAATTGAGAAAAAAGTGAAAGAGGTTGCAGAAAGATATAACGTAAATAAAGTTTGTATATTCGGCTCATATGCGAGAGGCGAAGCAACCGAAGATAGTGATATTGATTTTATAGTAGACCCTGAGAATTTGGTTGGATTTAAATTTTTTGGATTTTATGAGGATTTACGAGAATCATTTAATAAAGAAATTGATTTGGTTACTGAATCACAAATTGCAAGCAATAAGTTCAATCCGCTATATAAAAATTTTATTGAAGAATTGGAAACTGACAGAAAGGTGATTTACTATAATAACAATACATCGGAGAAATAACCGGACGCCGAAAATTTTTTCAAAAAAGTCTTGACAAACATGATAAGATGAGATATAATAAATATGGTGATAAGCTTAGTTCTTATCGTATGGAAGCCTTATGGTTTCTGTAAAAAGCAGTGAGTCCTACTGTAAGTGGAACCGATAAAAGCAGTGAGTCCTACTGTGAGTGGAACCGATAAAAGCGGTGGGTCCTACCGTAAGTGGAAGTTGTTCCGGGCTGCGGATAAAAACGCAGCCCTTTATTTTTATGAATACGAGGTGATAGTAATGGAGCAGAACAGACTTGATCTATATCAGATAGATATGAAATATATCCGTGAGCTATCCGAAACAGATGATAAAGTAATGTCGGTTTTGCCGCAAGCCGACAAAGAAAACAGACCTTTTGTCGGCATTATGATCATATGCGCCGGCAAAAAATATTATATTCCTTTCGGTTCTCCAAAACCTAAACATTTATTCATGAAAAATAATGTTGATTTTACTAAAATTTATGATGGTGATAAACTTTCAGGCGTTTTGAATTTCAATAATATGATCCCTGTTGATGAAAATGTAATAAAAGTATTTGATTTTCGTCCCGATGAAAACGATACTGTTGATGTAAGGCAATATAAAAAATTATGTGCTAAGCAGCTTGATTGGTGTAAAAAGCATACCGATCATATTGTAAAAAAAGCAAATAAACTATATTATTTAGTTACAGAGGGAAAAGGCACATATCCCGAACTTATAAAACGCTGCTGCAATTTTAAAAAACTTGAAGCTGTACTTGAAAAACATATAAATATTTCTGCATCCGAAAGCAAAATACAAGCAGTATATGAAAATTGAATGTGCTGTTTATTTCAATAAACAGATAAATTTTTCTTCAAAAAGTATTGACAAATATGATAAACCGGGATATAATAAATATAGTGATAAGCTTAGTTCTTATCGTATGGGAGCCTTATGGTTTCCGTAAAAAGAGGAGAACCCTACCGTAAAAGTGGGAACGATTAAAGAGGTGAACCCTACCGTAGAAGTGGGAACGATCAAAGAGGTGAACCCTACCGTAGAAGTGGGAATTGTTATTTAAGGCTGCGATTTTTCGCAGCCTTTTTATTAATTACACAGGCGGTTGAAAAATTTTCTTAAAAAATGTTGACAAATATTATAAGATGGGATATAATACATATGATGATTTTTGTCATTATGGTTTATCCTTGCCATGCAAGATCGGGAACTTTAACAGATGGGAACCTTACCATATAAAATAAATAGGAGCTTTAACAGATGGGAGCCTTACCATATAAAATAAATAGGATATTTAACAGGCGGGAGCCCCACCGCGCAAAATAAGGTAAAGCCGTGTTGTTGCACGGCTTTATTTTTTCGGAAATAAGAATGCGTCTTTATTTTTCAGAAATACCGATGAAATGCTGAAAGAATTTAATTATCTCGGAGCGGAAGAAACATTTCCGCGTATATGTCGGAAAAAATCAAATTTCCGCTATTTCTCCAACATTTTGGCACACTGTTTTAAAAATTCAGTAATTTTCAAATGCTGCGGACAAGCGTTTTCACACTGTTTGCAGCCGATACAATCGGAAGCGCGGTGTCCTTCTGCAATGGCTAAGTAGCGTTCCTTTGCCTGTGCAGTCTGACCGTTTCCAAGCTGTAGATTTGCAGCGGCGAAAATATCGGGAATGGGAATTTTCTTCGGGCAGCCGTCAGTACAATAGTGACAAGCGGTGCAGGGAATTTCCGCAGATCTTCTTAGTATTTTCTGCGCTTCACGGATAATTTTTTGCTCCTCTTCATTAAGCGGCTGAAAATTTTTCATATAAGAAAGATTATCTTCCATTTGCTCAATATTTGACATTCCCGAAAGGACTGTTATAATTCCGTCCAAGGACGCCACAAAGCGTATTGCCCACGATGCGGGAGACATATCGGGAGCATATGCCGAAAACAGTTTTTTGACTTCTTTTGGCGGATCTGCTAATTTGCCGCCTTTTACAGGCTCCATTACAACAATGGATTTCCCGTGTTTTCTTGCCACTTCATAATTTAAACGGGAATTTACTGTCGGGTTGTTCCAATCCGCATAGTTAAGCTGAAGCTGGATAAAATCCACTTCCGGGTGTTCGGTAAGAAGTTTGTCAAGAAGCTCGGGTCCTGCATGAAATGAAAAACCGAAATTCTTGATAAGTCCTTTTGTTTTCTGTTCTTTTACAAAATCCCAGATGTGATACTTGTCGTATTTTTTGTAATTGAGATCCATAAGAGCGTGCAGAAGATAATAGTCAAAATATCCTGCGCCTGTACGTTCAAGACTTTTGTAAAACTGATCCTTGGCGCTTTTTTCATCGTGGCACATCAGAAAAGCGTTAAGTTTTGTGGCAATGGTATATGAATCCCTCGGATAGCGGTCTACAAGCGCTTTTTTGATGTCAGCCTCCGATGTGCCGTACACGAAAGCGGTATCAAAATATGTAAATCCTGCTTCCATAAACAGATCGACCATCTTTTTGCCCTGTTCGATGTCGGTGCGCAAGCCTTTTTTAGGAAGCCGCATCAGACCAAATCCAAGCTTGGGTGTTTCTTTTCCAAAATAATCAGACATTGTTTTTACCTCCTGTTTTTATGGATCGATTTCGGCATGACCATTGTCGGACAGTAATTTTGCTATGATTTATTGTACGTTACTCCCGTAAATATAAATCATTATAAATATTATACATCATTTGTCGGCTGAATTCAACACCTTTTTTGATGAGAGAGGTTTATGCCATATTCTGTACAGAAATGCGGCTGATTACGAGTGCGGACAAATAGAGCATAATATGATGTAATAGAAATATGAGAAAAGAAAAAGAAGCGGCACAGCACAAGCCGTGAGAATGGCGCAGAAGAAGGGCATACCCATATTCAATTTTGAAACTTGGATAAATGAAAATGTCCTCCGCATTTGTTCGAAAGGCAGCATTTGATTTTCTCCGCCTCATCAATAGGAATTCCGATCGTTTTGCTTAGTGTAAAATAAAAGTAGGTAAAGGAAGAAAAGAAAAAATAGGGCAAGAAAGCCTTGCCCTCAGAGTCACCGGATGCTATAATATTAGTTGCACAAAAAAATATAAAGCAGGTGACTATAAAATGATTATATCATATGAAATCGAATTTG
>CANQTP010000112.1 GCA_947626755.1 uncultured Clostridia bacterium | reverse complement strand
AACAGTTTTCCCTGATGGAGAAGCGCCGCCGTGTCGCATACTTCGTTGATCTCTTTCAGGTTGTGGCTGGAAATTATGGTTGTCAGTTTCCTGTCAAGCATGGCATCAACAAGCATACGCTTTACTATAATTCTCATGGTGGGATCAAGTCCGTCAAATGCTTCATCAAGAAGCAGGTAATCGGTACAGCAGGCAAGTCCCGTAATTACTATTGCCTGACGCTTCATTCCCTTTGAAAATTTGTCAAGTCGTTTGTTTTCGGGAAGTTTTATAACGCCGTTCAGCTTGTCAAAAGTCTCGTCGGAAAATTTCGGGTAAAATCCCCTGTAATATTTCCGCATATCGTTAAGTGTCATATTCCCGAACTGGACTGTTTCATCATTTATGAAAAACACTCTGCTTTTTTCCTCCACATTGTCGTAAACGGGCTTTCCGTCAATAAGCACTTCCCCTTCCGTCTGCTTGTAAACTCCCGACAGCAAACGCAGGATAGTGGACTTGCCTGCGCCGTTTGAGCCGAGAAGTCCGAACGCCGTTCCCTCGGGAATTGTCAGATCAACGCCGTCCAGCGCATTGAAATCATCAAAACACATTCTGACATTTTTAAGTTCTATCATTAAATTTACCACCTTTCTCTAATTTTCAAGGTATTCTTCAAGGCAGACGCCCGAAGAAAAAATTTTTTCCGCGTGTTCCTTTCCAACATATCGGTAATGCCACGGTTCATAGTCAAAGCCCGTAATTTTCACCTTGTCGGAAGGATAACGGAGAATGAAACCATATTTATAAGCATTTTCCGCAAGCCATGCATAAACTTCCTCATTGTCCGACTTTGCCTTGTCCGCGTTGATGTCAACTGCAAGTCCCAACTGGTGTTCGCTTGTTCCCACAGCGGCGACCTGTTCGGCGGCAAGCTTCTTTGCAAATTTTTCGCTGAAACCGTCATGCTCGTAGGCTTCTACTTTATCGTCCATAGCTTTCTGCTGGGCTTCGGCAGTTCTGTAGCCTTCTCCCACAACGGGGTAAATTCCCTGTTCCCGCATATCGTCAAACATTTCCTGAAGATCGGGATAAATTCTCGAATCAACCCTTTGCCCGTTGGAAAGTTCCGTAAGTTCGGGCTCGTAATCTTCGGGAATGGGGTTATCCGCGTTTACAAGGATAATTTCCCAATTTTCATCGGAAATTTCATAGTCCGCGGTAATATGCTTCTCCGCTTCAATAAGTTCGGGCGTGCGGAACTGCTTTATAACAAGTATTTCGGCGATGAGAAAGAACGCAAGAGCGGAAAGGTACAGAATCGAAACGCGGTTTTTCTTTTTACGAGGTCTGCTCATGGTTTCCCCCTGCTTTTACGCCGCCGTCAAGATGTTCTATAAGTTCCTGACGGGTTATCCCGGCTTTCAGAGCCTCGGCGGCGGCGTTATCAAAATCCGCAAGTGCTTTTTCCTTTACGCTGTCGGCGTTGACTTTTGAAACAAAACTTCCCCTTCCTGCCAGCGAATAGATCACTTTATCCCGCTCTAAAAGCTGAAATGCTTTTGCCACCGTATTGGGATTGACTCCGAGGGACTTCGCCATTTCGCGGACGCTGGGAAGCTTATCTCCCGCTTTTAATTCATCTTTCAGTATAAATTCCACGACTTTTTTATAAAGCTGTTCATAAATGGGAGTTCTGCTTTGCAGATCAATAGTATACATTCTATCACCCTTTCATGGTTTATTGTACAGTAAAAATTTTTCTCACGCAAGCAATTTTAGTTTGCAATTTTTCTGCAACCGGCAGTTTACAGCGCAGTGCAGACTTGTACTAACTGTACTAATTAGCATAATACAGTTATAACACTGTTTCAAACCGTTGTCAAGGTTTTTTTGAAAATTGTAACCATTTTGTAATATAAATATCAGGGCGGGATTTTTCATAAAATATACATTGCAAATAACATATTTTTAATATATAATTGATTGATGGGTAAAGTCAGCTGCGTTTTGTACAGCGGCTTAATAAATGAATATTTCGGAGAGACTCATGAAAACAGATAAAAAAGAACTCATTCTCGATGCGCTGGAAAAGCTTATGGATAAAGTGCCATACAGCGAAATATCCGTTGAGGATATTGCCGTGGAGGCAGGCATAGGCAAGGGAAGCATCTACTACTATTTCAAAAGCAAGAACGATATTATTTATTCGCTTATAGATCAGAGCTATCGTCGGGCTGTAAGGGAGTATTTTGACAATATCCGTTCACGCGGCGGAGTTTCCGCATTGGAAAAAATAAAAACGCTTTTCCTCAGCATCATCAAGGAAGATTTCGGAGAAAATGAACGCAATCTTCTCATAACCCTTAAACTTAACGACGACACGCTCCTGCAAAGCAAAATGAAAACTGCCGCCATACAGGAGATCGCGCCTGTACTTTCGGATCTTTTAGAACAAGGTATACGCGAAAAGACCATCAAGACCGATACTCCCCACGAAAGCTCGGAAATAATCGTGAGCGTACTTACCGTGCTTCTGGACGATGTGACTTTTCCAAAAAACGGCGAAAGCATGAAGAATAAGCTGAAAATTTTCGCAAAAGTCCTTGAGACCTGTTTGCAGACAGATACGGGAAGTTTTGATTTTCTTTACACGCCTTTTGAAGGCGGAAACACATCTTTTTAGAATAATGCTTGATTTTGATGTGAAAAAGTGTTATAATTAAAAAAGATTTTATCCGAAAGGACGGGTCAAATATGACGGTAAAACCTAAAATACGCGGATTTATCTGCACAACTGCCCACCCCGAGGGCTGCGAAGCTATCGTAAAAGATCAGATAGACTACGTCAGAAAAGCAGGGAAAATAAACGGCGCAAAGAAAGTTCTTGTCATCGGCGCATCTATGGGATACGGACTTGCTTCGAGGATAACCACCGCATTCGGCTGCGGAGCGGCAACTCTCGGCGTTATCTTCGATAAGCAGGGAAGCGATTCAAAAACAGCTTCCGCAGGCTGGTACAATACCGCCGCTTTTGAAAAATTCGCCGCTGCGGACGGTCTTTACGCAACAACTGTCAACGGCGATGCCTTTTCCGCAGACGTTAAAGATCAGGTCATAGACATTATCAAAAAGGATCTCGGAAAGGTGGATATGATCGTCTACAGTCTTGCCGCTCCTCGCAGAGCCTGCTCGGACGGCACTGTCTACAGCTCCGTTCTGAAAACCACAGGCGGCGATTTTACAAACAAGACTGTTGATGTAAAAACGGGAGAAATTTCCGAAGTTACCATTACTCCCGCAACGGAGCAGGAAATTTTCGCTACGGTCAAAGTAATGGGCGGCGAGGACTGGAAAGAATGGATCGGCGCGCTCAGTTCCGCAGGCGTTATTGAGGACGGCGCGGTCACTGTCGCGTATTCCTACATTGGTCCCGAAATAACACACCCCATTTACAAGGACGGCTCTATCGGCAGGGCAAAGGATCATCTTGCCGCCACCGCAAAGGAGATCACAAAGTCCATTGACGGCGTAACGGCGTATGTTTCGGTGAATAAAGCGCTTGTTACACAGTCAAGCTCCGCAATTCCCGTAGTTCCGCTTTACATTTCAATACTTTACAAGGTAATGAAGGAAATGGGACTGCACGAGGGCTGCATTGAACAGATGCAGAGACTGTTTGCCGAAAAGATCTACGGCGGCGGAGTTAAGACCGATGAGAACGGTCTTATCCGAATGGACGATCTTGAAATGCGAAGTGATGTTCAGGAAAAGATAAGCAAGATATGGAACAGCATTTCAAGCGAAAATATTTCGGAATGTGCGGATCTTGAAGGTTACCGCACGGATTTCAACAAGCTTTTCGGATTTGATGAAGAAGGCGTTGACTATGAAGCGGATTCCGACACGGCAATAGGCATTCCCAGCATATCATAAAAAATTATCGGCGGTTTTGATCGACCGCCGATTTTTTTATTACACAATATCTACATTATATTTTCCAAGCCAGTAATTTAATTGCAGGAAATATGCTATGGTTTGCGGAGTGTTCATAAGCTGTCCGTACCACGGAACGGCATTTTCCGAGATCATAAGTTCCTCTAATGCGTCCTTTTTTACAAGTTTAAGAAGCGGGGAAGCCGGGTCTGCAATTACCTTTTTAAGTTCCTCCGAAACAGCTTTCATATAGGACGGGTTATGGGTCTTGGGGTAAGGACTTTTCTTCCGCCACAGCACTTCATCGGGCAGAAAACCTTTCATTGCCTCGCGGAGAAGTCCCTTTTCGCAGCCTTTATGATCCTTGAATTCCCACGGCACTGTGTAAAGGTATTCCGCGATCCTGTGATCGCAGAACGGCACGCGCACTTCCAGACTGCTGTACATACTCATTCTGTCCTTGCGGTCAAGAAGCGTCTGCATGAACCATTTTACATTTAAATTTATCATCTGTTTCATGCGGGTCTCAAGCTTGCCCGTTCCCGCGATTACCGAACTTTCCTCAACGGTCTTTCTGTAATAGCCGTCAACATATTCAGTCGGGTCTTTTCCCTCGAGGAACTCGGGGCGGAAAAATCCCGCTCGCCAAGCAGTCGATTGCGCCCAAGGAAAGCCTTCTCTTTCGCGGATAGTTTTATCACGATACCACGGATAGCCGCCGAAAATTTCGTCCGCACATTCTCCCGAAAGTGCGACTGTGGCAACCTTTTTTATCTCTTTGCAGAACAGCAGAAGCGAGGAATCCACGTCCGCCATTCCGGGAAGATCGCGGGCGTCCACCGCTTCATAAAGCGCAGAAACAAGTTCGGGCGTGTCGATAAGGACAAGAGTGTGTTCGGCGTTTAAATTATCGTTCATTATCTTAATGAAATTCTCATCGCTGTTGGGCTGGAATTTTGTTGCTTTAAAGTATTTTTCATTGTCTTTGTAGGCAACGGAAACTGTTTTCAGCCGCTCTCCCCTTTCGGAAAAATACCTGTCCGCAACGGAAGAGATAAGGCTTGAATCCAGTCCGCCCGAAAGGAACGTACACACGGGAACGTCCGAAACAAGCTGCCGTTTGATGGAATCAAGAACTAAATAACGGACTTTTTCTACGGTCTGTTCAAACGTATCGGTAAATTCCCTGTCTTGCAGTTCCCAATAAATTTTTTTGCTAAAAACGGAATTTTCCGAGTCAAAATATCCCTGCTCCCCCGGGAGAAGTTCGCAGACGTCCTTGAAAACTCCGTTCCCGGGTATTCTTCCCGGACCCAGAAGCATTATCTGCATAAGTCCGTCACGGTCAATTTCGGGCTTGACAAACGGGTGGGCAAGAAGGGTTTTTATTTCCGAAGCAAACAGGAAACTTCCCTGACGTATGGCATAAAAGAAAGGTTTTACGCCCATTCTGTCACGGGCTGCAAAAAGCCGTCCCGAATGTTTTTCCCAGACCGCAAAGGCAAATATGCCGTTCAGGCGGCTCGTGCAGTTTTCGCCCCATTCCGCATAGGCATGGAGAATAACTTCCGTATCGGAATGTGTTTCAAAGGTATGTCCAAGCTGTTCAAGTTCCTGTTTCAGTTCGGGAACGTTGTAAATTTCCCCGTTGTAAATAAGTACAAAATGCTTGTCTCCAAGCTGCAAGTGCATGGGCTGCAAACCGTTTTCAATGTCGACCACCGCAAGCCGTGCATGGATAAGCGCGGCATTTTCGTCTATAAAATAACCGTTCTGATTGGGACCGCGGCGGGTCATGGTCTTATACATTCTTTCATATATTTCTCTGCATTTCTCCGCTTTGTTTCCTGCGGGAAAAATTTGTCCTGCAATAGCGCACATAAAAAAGCACCTCCGCAATTATTATATGCAGAAGTGCTTGAAACAGTCAATTATTATGAAGCTTTTTCGCCGACTTTTCTTCCGAATTTGTAAACAGGGAATGCAATTATTCCGATACATAGATTTTTATACTATAACATTTTTTGGCAAAAATGTCAACCTGAAAAAAGAAGTGTATCACGGCAACAGCATTTACTTATTATGAGCAAAAAGAACAGAAAGTAAGACATCAGGGTTAAGAGAAGCCTTAAATCTCATTCTTTTCTTACTAAGGCG
>CANQTP010000111.1 GCA_947626755.1 uncultured Clostridia bacterium | reverse complement strand
AGTTCGTCACTCAGCATTCCAAATGTTATTTGCTTTTCCATATCTTTATTATATCATATTTTTTCAATTTTAGCAACTTTTTGTGCGGTGTTGCCCTAATTTATACAGAAAGGAGCGATGCATCATGCTGATAACCGAAGTTAAGATTCGTAAGACTTTCGCAGAAGGTACATTGAAGGCAATTGTTTCGATTACCATCGACAACAGTCTCGCGATCCATGACATCAAAGTCGTTCAGGGTACTGACAGAATTTTTGTCGCTATGCCCAGTCGTAAGGATGAAAACGGTATCTATAGAGATATTGTTCACCCAATTGATGTCAGCACACGGGATGATTTCGAACTAATCATTCTATCTGCATACGAAGATTACATTGCTCTTGAAAATATTATGAGCGATGAAAAAATTTGATCGTATGCAAAATGACAAAACGTCCCGCTTTTCTAACAGGAAAACGGGACAATAATTCAATTCAGAAAGGACAATTTAAAATGCAATTTACAATCACAGACGTTCGTATCAGAAAGATTTTTCCGGAAGACGATTTGAAGGCGATAGTTTCGGTAACTATCGATGATTGTCTCGCAATTCACGAGATAAAAATAATCCAAGGTGCCGAAAGACTATTCGTGGCTATGCCAAGTAGGATGGATGAAAACGGTAATTATCACGATATAACACACCCTATTGACAGTGCTACAAGGTCTGATTTTGAACGGATAATCCTCGACACTTACGAACGCTACATCAGGCTTGAGAAAATCTTGAGCGATGACCGACTGTTATCATGACAGAATTATCCCGCTTCTTTTAAAGAGACGGGATAACAATTTTATTAAAACATGAAAGGACTGAAAAAACTACGAAAATTACCAAAGCTGAAATTCAAGAAATATTTCCCGAAGGCGAGATCAAGGCATTGGCAACGGTAACGATCGACGATTGCCTTATGATCCGTAATTTCAGGATCATCAAAAAGCCGAATGGTACGTTGATCGGCATGCCAACATTTACAGACGAAAAAGGCGACCATACCATTGTTTTATTGGCAGATGATAAGTTGACAAGAGATTTGGGAGAAGCCGTAATTGACGCTTACGATAGTTTTTTAAAGGAACTTGACTTGCTAAAAGCCATAAATAAAAAAATTAAGTAACCTGCTGTTCGACAGATCTTTAAAGCGATTCCTGTATTTTGAAAATTTTTTAATTTTGGTATTGACACTAATGTCCAAGTATGTTATAATATGAATGGAAAAAATTCCGGAACAATATTTTTTTGACATATACTGCAGGACATAAAGCGATTAGACATAACCATTTTTTAAATTATCTGACCGTATTAGCAGACTGCTACGTGTATGTCTGGTGATACGGTCTTTTTTTTCGACAAAATTTAACGACATTTTTGAAAGGTAGTGACATTCATTATGAACCGACACGAAATTATTTCGAAGATATTTGCACTTCTTAGGCAGCTTGAAGACGGGGAACCGACCGAAAAAGAAATCGAAAAAATTTCTGAAAAACCACTTGAAATGCTAACTATCAAGGAATGTGCCGAAGCGGTAAAAGGAATTTCGGAACATACTATCCGACAGCTTGTTGCCCAAAATAAAGTCCCGTTCATTCGGACGGGACAAGGCAAGCGCGGAAAAATACTTATAAGCAAATCGGCGTTGCTTGATTTGTTGAACAAATCGGCATAAGTTTAACTTAAAACTTTGACATATTTCTAAAAAAATTCTTGACTTTACAACATAGAAGCTGTATAATAAGAACATAGAGATATGCCATAAAATTTAAACATCAATAGGAGATGATGTCTTATGGCAACAATTCAAAAAAGAAACAACAGTTATTCAATAAGAGTTTCCTGCGGTTATGACACCCGCGGAAAACAGATAATACGTTCAATGACGTGGAAACCCGAAGAGGGTATGACACCAAAGCAAATCGAAAAAGAACTTAAACGCCAGACCGTTCTTTTTGAGGAATCGTGCATGAAAGGTTTTCAGACAAAAGCTATAAAGTTTGAAACTTTCGCAGAAGAATGGTTTAACGAGTATGCGAAAATCAATCTCCGCAACACTACATACGAAAGACTTTTACAGCTGCGCGGAAGAATTTATCCTGCGATCGGTCATTTGCGTATGGACAAAATTACTCCTCGTCACATACAGGCGTTTGTAAATTCTTTATCGCAGGAGGGCGCGAATGAAAGAACAGGAAAACCGCTTGCCCCTAAGACCATTCGTCACAACCTGAGCTTTATCTCGAATATCTTTACTTACGCTGCGAAGATGGGCGTTGTAAGCGATAATCCCTGTTCTAAAGTGACAATTCCCAAAAACGAGGTAAAAGAAAAACAAATCTATTCACAAGAGGAAATTGCACTGCTGCTTTCAAAAATCAATGGCGAGCCTACCAAATACAGAGCGTTTTTCTTTCTGGTTGCATACAGCGGTTTCAGAAGAAGCGAAATGCTCGGTCTTGAATGGAAAGACGTTGATTTTGAGAATAATGTCATCAGCATAAACAGGACAAGCAACTACACGGCAGAACGCGGTATCTACACCGACACCACAAAAACAAAACGTTCAAAACGTGTTTTGAAGATAAGTCCGTACATAATGGATATTCTCAAAAAGCTGAAAGCCGAGCAGGAAGAAGAGGCGTTCCGTTTAGGCGATAAATGGATAGAGAGCGACAGGTTATTCGTCAAATGGGACGGAAGTCCTATGAATAACCAGACTCCATATGGTTGGCTGAAAGAGTTCTGCGAAAAGAACGAAATGCCGTTTTATGGGATCCATAGTTTCCGACATTTCGCAGCTTCCGCCCTAATTTCCGCAGGACTTGACGTTGTGACTGTATCGGGAGCGTTAGGACATTGCGATTCAGGAACGACTTTGAATATCTATTCGCATATGTTTCAGACCGCACAAGCAAGAGTTGCTCAGGCAATGGACGGTGCATTCAGCTTTCTTCCGCAAGACCATGCAGGTTAAAATAATTGTCCGATGAAAAAATAAAAAAGCGGACAGATAGCGGACAAACCTCATTTTCAGGGTAAAAACAAAATCAGCAAACCGTGCAGCTACGCGATTTGCTGAGAATTTGGCTGGTGACCCGTACGGGAATTGAATTGAAAGATAAACGTTCCGTAACTTTATATAAAATTCAAAAATGGCTATTCTGCGTTGTTTGAACGTGGTGTATCTTTTAATATGTTTCATATTTTTTACTATGTTTTCGTAACAATAATGGGCAAATAATGGGTCTGATTTGTTCCGCTTTCCATTATGAATAACTCAAAAATCCCACTTGATTTATTGAAAAAAGTGGGGTTTTTTGTCGGAAAATTTACTCAGCTATCCCTATCACTGAAAAAACAGTGATAGGGATTTTTTTGTCGAAAAATTAAAAACATATCAGGCGGTTTGATGAAAGTCAGACCGCCTTTTTTGTCAGGAGGTAAAATTTATGAATACATCTTACAGATTGTCGGCTATCATTGAACTTCTCAATCCCGACAATACAATTTCCGCGCATAGGTACATTGCTCATGCAATAGGAATGACCGAAACGATAATCTATTCCGCGCTGATTGCAAAGCAGACGTATTATCTGAAAAACGCTATGCTCTGCGAGGACGGTTGGTTTTACAGTACAGTGAACGACTTGCAGGAAAGCACCACTTTCGGAATTAAAGCGCAGCGCACTGCGATCGCTCATCTTGTGGAACACGGACTTGTCGAATGTGAAATGAAAGGTATACCCGCAAAAAGATATTTCCGCATTTCCGAAAATGCGGATAAAATTTCCGAGCTTATCGAACGTGGAAAAGTCATTGCTGAAAATCTGCGTAGCAAGTCGGCTGTTAATAATTCCGAAACAACAGAACCGCCAATCAACGCAGAACTCAGTTCGTGCCAAGAGGCACTATCAAGCGAGTGCCTTGCGCACTACAAAACTAAAGATAATAAAAACCAAAGAAATATTGATGTGATAGATCGATCATCGATCGATTCTGCAAAATCGCAAAATTTTGAAAATGTGGAAAGTGTTGAAAACTCAAAGTCAATGAATTTTGCAGATGTTCTTGAAGCTATCGGTATTGACTGTACAAGAATGACCGCAGACATACCGATTTCTGAAAAGCATTTTGAGTTTTGGAGCGAGGAAGAACGTAAAACGCAGAACTGCAAAATTCCAAGTTATCTGAAAAATGATAAGACGGCTTTTAAGAACGCTCTGAAATATCTTTGCGGTTTCAGTTATTACTTTTCCGAACATCAGGGAACGAAGTCGGAAAAATTTTTTGAAATGCTTATTGACACAATTGCTGATATGTCAGACGAACACAATGACTTGACGGAAAGATTGAATGACATCATCAGCAGAAATTATCTCGGCGAATGTTTCATTGCGTTCGAGCAGAGGTGGACAAAGATTTCAGCGGAAAAAGAAATCGTGCATCCGAAAGCGTATCTGAAATCCTGCTTGTGGAATTGGTTATGCGATTACGAGAACATTTCTCTTTTGGAAAGGCAGTAAGCTATACTGCTTGAAAGAAGTCCGCCCGTTTTCTCTTGTGATTCGGAGCAATAAAAAATTTTAAGGCGCGATAAATTGACTTGCCAAGAACGGAGGTGAACGTTTGGAACATCTCACAATTGAAAGTGTAAGAGAACTGCCGCGCGATTATCTCACGGCGAAAGAAGCCGCTGCTGTTATGGGAATATCTGTCGTGTCGTTTTACAAATGCCACGGCAAATTTCCGTTCCCAATTCTTAGAGTCGGGCGAAGCTACCGCATTTTGAAAAAGCCGTTTCTCGAATATATGGAAGTCGGCAGGAGCGGCAAGGGGTAAAATTGCCGAAGTCAGGGCGGTCGGGAGGGTTTTCGGCACTAATATAGCAAGCGCAGAAAAGTGGGGACACTTTTCCATATTATGGGATAAATCCCCTAAAACCCCAAATTTAGAAAGGAGCTTTTTATGCCAACAAAAAAAGGAAACAAGATTAAGAAAGTATATTTTTCTCCGCAGGAATGGGAGATAGTTTGCAAACGCGCGGAGAAATGCGGCAAGCGGACAGGAACATTTATCCGCGATATTGCCGTTCAAGGAACAATAAAAATTTTTGACACTAAGCCTATCAACAGTTTTCTGATCTCGTTTAACCGTATCGGCAACGAGATAAACCAGATCGCGAAAGTTGCAAACTCCACGCAGTCGATTTACAAAAAGGACATTGAAGATTTGAAAACCTCTTTCGGCTTTCTGGATAATATGATAAGAAATTATCTGAAGCCGCTCAAGAACGAGATCAATTTGTGAGGTGCTGAACGTGGCAGTCATAAAACATCTTGCCATTCATTTATCGCCGCTGAAATCCAAGGGAAGATTTTGAGAACATTGTCAACAAGACAGCCGAGAAAGAAAAGGCAGCATCAGAAACTGCTTACCGACATTGAGGACAGAGAGAAGATCATTGAGAGCGGAGCAAGGTACATTGAACTCAAGCGGATAAAATTTCCTACACGGGAACAATCAACCGAACTCTACAACTTAAAAGACTTCCCCAAGCTGATGAAGAACTTCAAGCTGCCGAGAAAGAAAAAGATGAACCATTAAATTTTTCTAAAAGTCTTGATTTAAGATGCTGCTTGTGGTATAATGAAATCAGTGAAAGGAGTTGGACTTAGGTGGCGGAAGTTTCCAGTTATGAAGCGGACACTGTCAGAAAAATCTCCAATGGCAGGACAGATCCAAAAAGTGATAAAGCCTGTAAGATGTTTCTTTCGCTGAAACAGATAACAGCACGTATTCTAAAAGCCGTTGCTAAGGAGTACAAGGATATTCCAATTGACGAGATAATATCGCTGATGTCCGAGCCGCGAGTTAATGAAGATACACTTTATCCGAACGTTGAACCGCCCGTGATACATACCGATAACAGCGAGGACAGTTCCATTGACGAGGGAACACGGTTCTATGATATTCGTTTTACGGCAAAAGTTCCAAACGGTGACAAAGATGTTCAGCTTATCATAAACATTGAAGCGCAGAACGAGTTTGACACCGAATATTCCTTGATAAAACG
>CANQTP010000110.1 GCA_947626755.1 uncultured Clostridia bacterium | reverse complement strand
GTTTTCACCCGTTATGACAAGCTTGATGTTATGTATTTGGGAAATCTCACATTAGCTATGATCTTTGATGCTATTTTGATGTGAACAGGCTCTAATATCCTACTTATGGCATATATTTTTTGCGCTCCGATTTTGTCCCCACAAAATCTATGCTTGCTAAGAAGATACAGTTATTCTCAACGGTTGAATAACAGATTTTTTCGCAGAAGTAGAATATTTTTCTCTAAGTCAAAAATACGCGATAAGCGCGTATACGTCATAATAACATATGCAGTTTCAAAAACAGAACATTTATTTTGTGACGCCATTTTATCGTAAAGTGGTGTCACTTTTTATGTTTTGACATCATTTTGATATGATTTGACGTCTATTTGCAAAATAGAGAAAACGGAAAGAAAAATCAGCACAAATGACTTCAATTTTCAGCACCATTTTGTGAATAATGACGTCATTTGCATTAAATTGTGATTGAATGTGTACAGTAAAATCGTATAAAAACCATTCAGTCATAAAAGTCAAGCAAATCACGCAGATACGCCGAATACTTATGATGAATGACTGTACTTACACATTCGAATGATGCGGAAAAACATTCTCAGATATTGTGTTTTAGGACTTGCGGCAGTATACTTGAGATAGGCTCAACAGCCGAATAGAAAAATTGAAAGGAAGATCATTATGTACGAAAACAACAACACAACAAAAATTCTCACAGCGGAGGATTTGCAGAGTTTTGGATTTTCACGCTCAATGGCATATGCGTTTCTGAACCGCGAGGACGTTCCTGTCATTCGTATAGGCAAGAGGAAGTTTATCAGAAAAGAAAAATTTCTTGCTTGGTTAGAGGATCAGGAACGGACAAGCACGAAGTAATCAAAAATTTTTAAGGAGGACAGAATGATGAACACAGAAATCATATCAACAACCACAATTCCGCAAGAGCAGTCTAAACCACCAAAACCGAAACGTTCCGACACGGACAGGTACGATCAGCAGAAAAAAATTCTGGAACAGCAGACCGCTGCAAGGAAAAAGTCAAAGGACATTGAAAAACGCATTTCGGACAATAATGCCAAAATCGCAGAACTTGAAAACAAGGAACTTTTCAAAATCTTTAAAAACACCAAAGCCTTAAAACATTAAGTTATTGCATTTCTTTGAAAATCCATGTTTTGAAGTAAGCAGTATATTTCAAAAATTGCAGAAGCCGCATAAACCGAAAAAACATATTTTTAATCAAAATTGCAAACCGAACATTTTGTAATTTAAGCTTTTTGAACTATGTAAACGCGTTGCTTGAATGACGTTTACAAAAGAGGGGTGCTTTATTATAGCAAGCGCAGAAAAGTCATATGACTTTTCAAAATTTAGGGAAGTTTCCCTAAGACCTGATAACAAAAATTTTTGGACATATTTCTAAAAACTTCTTGACTTTACAACATAGAAGCTGTATAATAAGAACATAGAGATATGCCATAAAATTTAAACATCAATAGGAGATGATGTCTTATGGCAACAATTCAAAAAAGAAACAACAGTTATTCAATAAGAGTTTCCTGCGGTTATGACACCCGCGGAAAACAGATAATACGTTCAATGACGTGGAAACCCGAAGATGGTATGACTCCGAAACAAATTGAAAAAGAGCTTAAACGTCAGACCGTTCTTTTTGAGGAATCGTGCATGAAAGGTTTTCAGACAAAAGCTATAAAGTTTGAAACTTTCGCAGAAGAATGGTTTAACGAGTATGCGAAAATCAATCTCCGCAATACTACTTACGAAAGGCTTTTGCAGCTGCGCGGAAGAATTTATCCTGCGATCGGTCATTTGCGTATGGACAAAATTACTCCTCGTCACATTCAAGCGTTTGTAAATTCTTTATCGCAGGAGGGCGCAAACGAAAGAACGGGCAAACCTCTTGCACCTAAGACCATTCGTCACAATCTCAGCTTTATCTCGAATATCTTTACTTACGCGGCGAAGATGGGCGTTGTAAGCGATAATCCATGTTCTAAAGTAACAATTCCCAAAAACGAGGTAAAGGAAAAACAAATTTACACTCCCGAAGAAGTGGAAAAATTTCTTACTTTGCTTAATGACGAGCCTTTGAAATACCGCACATTTTTCTATTTAATGATATACAGCGGATTCCGCAGGGGAGAGATGCTGGGACTTGAGTGGAAAGACGTAGATTTTAAAAATAACGTCATAAGCGTGCGCAGAACTTCCAACTACACGGCAAAGAAAGGCGTTTACACTGACACGACCAAAACTAAAAAGTCGCAGAGGACGTTAAAATTTCCACAATTCATTATGGATATGCTGAAAGAGTACAAAGCGGAACAAGATGCGGAAGCACTTCGTTTAGGTGACAGGTGGATAGAAACGGACAGGCTTTATGTAAAATGGGACGGACGACCAATGCAGAACGGCACACCGTATTTCTGGTTAGGTGAGTTTTGCGAAAAGCATGACCTGCCGTTTTACAGCTTGCACAGTTTCAGACATTTATTCTGTTCGCTTTTGGTCAATCAGGGCGTGGACATAGTGACGGTATCGGGAGCAATGGGACACTCGACGGTTTCTACAACGAGTAATATTTATTGCCACACGATACAGCAAGCGCAAGCAAAAGTGTCGGAAGCGATAACAAATGCCCTTGATTTTGGCAAGAAAAACGGGACAAAAGTATCATAACTTCCGCCCCGACAAAAACAGTTTTTTGAAAATAAAGAACAAACAAATAACAAAAACGTATTTTTGTGAAAAACAAAATCAGCAAACCGTGTACCTACGCGATTTGCTGAGAATTTGACTGTGTTGTCACTACAAAAAAGATTTTTTTAGATATTTCAAGTTTGGTATATATATGAATTACAAATATTTTGATATTTTCCTGTACACCGATTTATATGACCTCATATATACAGTTTCATATCTTCCGAGCAATCGATACAGTTACCAATGTTCCCATCGAATGTCAAATCCCAATCGTAATCGTTGTTCCAGAAGCTTACATATATTTTGTCATATCTTGATGTTCTTATCGGGTGCTGTTCATAGCTTTCACCCCAACCATCTGAAGCTTGTCCGGTAATGTAATCTTTGAGTTGTTGTAATTGAGTTTCAGTAATATCATTTGATACTTTGCATACAAAAACTCCCATAAGCTCATTGTTTTTGACTTCTGTGAAGGGGAACACACTGAACACGCTTAGATCCGTTTCTGCATCTCCGCTAAAATATTCCATAAGTCCTCTTTCACCAAAAAAGTCACGCTCTTTTGACAAATTTTCTTCAATGTCTTTTTTGCAGCGCAGTACGTCATCATCAGAAAGTTCAAATTGATCATCACCGTTATACAGACTGGAAAGTTCACCTTTAACAATAAGCGGACAATAAAGTTTTATCTCCTTTGTGTGTGAACGAATGAAATCGGTATAAAGCAATTTTGCATTTGATACATATTGTGCATATTTTGCGAAAGTGCTTCCCTCAGACTCAATCAGAAGTCCGTCTCCTTGTTCATAATCAAATAACAGCAAGCAGTGATAATTGTTATTGCTGTCACAATACATCTTGTCCATATATTGTGCTATCAACTTATTGTCCTTAATAGGATATTTCTTTAATTCCTCAAAATCACTATGAACTATAGGTATCGCCTTTTCAACAATACATTGCCTTACATTAAAATCCGATGTTGTTTTTTCAAGAGATGCGTTAATAATTAATTTTTCTTTCAATACCCTATCCTCCATCTACATAGACATACCCATATACTCACTTTCGTCCTCGTCCATGTCCTCGCTCTCATTGCTTTCAGAACTGTCCGAAACGGCGGTATTATCGGGTTCATTCATATTTTCTTCTGCTTCTTCGTGAATGTCCTCAGAGTGGTTTTCTGAGGGTTCATTTTGCTGATCCTCCGCGAAACTTGTTTCTGATCTTTGCTGAAGATCGCGATTAAGTTCGGTTTCAATGAGACCAAGCATAAACTCTTTTTGTGTCATGTTGTTTCTCTGCAAATACTCTTTGATCCTTTGGAACATTTCCTCCGGTACCTGAAATGCAAGAGTTCTCATATTTCCCATGGAATTTCCTTCTTTCATATTGATTTTCGGATGAAGTTCGTCCTGAAGTGCCTGTGTAACAAATTCAGCCATTGTCATCTCGTGGCTCTCAAGGTACTGTCTTACTTCTGCATGAAGTGATGCGTCGATTTTTACTGTTATGCCTTTCTTTTCATTATCCGGCAATGTTTTCATTCCTTTCCATATAATTTTTAAAAGCGAGTTCCACAATTTCTTCAACTGTGGATCCTGCTTTTGCTGCTTCATCAAGGAGCAGCATATAAAGTGGTATAGGTATTTCGATTTTCAATATTACAGTTCCTCCTTTATCTCCACCCCGCCTTTAAAACATATTATGATCGTATTTTTATCGACCACTTTTATGTAATCTATCAGTTGACGGGCAGCAATATCATCATATTCGGTCAAGCAGAAGTCCTCTTTTTCCAGACGATCAAGTACAGCTTCAAGCTGTGCCGATTTACGTTCGGAGATGTCCTGTTTGGCTTTTTCATTCTCTATAAATTCTCGCAGCGCAGTCATTTCATTGCTGAATTTCTGAATATCAGCCATTGAACTATCTGTATCACCTGTATTGACCGCAAGACTTATCAGTTCATCAATGTTTCTGCCCAGCAGTTCAAGACGTTCCTGAGCGGCTTTGATACTTCCGTTCCTTATGGGATCAATGACTTCCGAAAGGCTTTCCTTGAGAATGTCCTTTACTTCCGAGCCTACGGCACAGAATTGGTTTATTGCCTTTGTTACCGCCTTGTGAAGACTATCTTCGGAAATCGTCGGGGAGTTGTGGCAGTATTTTTTACCATACTGTAAACGGTTTATGCATCGCCATTTTATTTCTTTGAATCCCTTTGCTGTCCATGTTACTCTGCGGTACGGAGTTCCGCATTCGCCGCATATGAGCAATTCTGACAGCGCAAATTTTGCACTGTATTTGCCGTTCTCGGTCTTTGTAAGTTTTTCGGCAACCTTTCTCTTGCTTTTTCTTCTCGCCATTTCAGCTTGTACAAGATCAAAATCCGTGTGCGATATTATTGCCTTGTGATGATCTTTTACTATATATTTCGGAAGCTCTCCATTGTTCACACATCGTTTCTTACTTATGCAGTCCAGCACATATGTCTTTTGAAGGACGGCATCGCCTGTATATTTTTCGTTTGTAAGTATTCCGGCAATTGACGAACTGCTCCATTTGCTGCCGCATTTTGTTGTAATTCCTTTATCATTGAGATGACCAGCGATCTGATTCAGACTGTATCCGTCAATGTAATTTTTATATATTTCTCTGACTGTTTCCGCTTCTTCGGGAACGATCTCAGGTTCGCCCGAATCGTTTTTTCTGTATCCGAGCATATGTTTACAGTTCATGGTGACTTTTCCCGACTTGAAACTCTGACGGATCCCCCATGATACATTTTTGCTTATGGATTCCGATTCCGCCTGTGCAAAACTGCTCATGATCGTCAGCAGCATTTCACTGTCGATGCGCATAGTGTCTATATTTTCTTTTTCAAATATGATGCCTATCCCAATGGCTTTCAATTCTCGGACATATTTAAGGCAGTCGACCGTATTTCTTGCAAATCTTGATATTGATTTTGTAAGTATAAGGTCAATTTTTTTCTTTCTGCAAAGCTGTATCATTTTTAAAAATTCCGGACGTTTTCTGTCAACTGTTCCGGTTATGCCCTCGTCTGCGAATATTCCGACCATGCGCCATTCGGTATTTGAGTTTATCTTTTCAGTGTAGTGACCGATCTGCGCTTCAAAACTGGTTTCTTGTTCTTCCTCATCGGTACTTACTCGGCAATAAGCAGCTACATTAAGCTGTCGTTTGGAATGAACGGTTTCCGCATCCGGTCTTGCGGGTATTATGATCACCTGTGACGGCATTGTTCCACTCCTTTCAGAGAACTTTGTATTTTTCTTCTGCACATTTGAATATAAGCCGTTTTATTTCGTCTTTGCTTATATTTTCGGAATCTAATAAACGGTTTATCTCATTTGTTAGTCTGCGGATATTTTCTGTCGGTCTATATTCTTTTATAGGCGGCAGAGCCTCGGTTTCCGGAATACGGTTCTTCGTTCCGGCACGGCTCGGCTTTTGCAGCTGTATGTGTTAAAATGATATGGACCAATAAAAATAGAAATTCCAACCGAGATATGGTATAATAAGTTTACCACAAC
>CANQTP010000109.1 GCA_947626755.1 uncultured Clostridia bacterium | reverse complement strand
CCGCATGAAATTCCGTCAAATAAACTTAAAACTTTCATTTTATCAACCGCCCAAAGCACGCTTTGTAATTTCACTTGATTTTGCCACCGTTATTGCAAGAATTATCACGCTTAAAACAGGCGTTGCGTACTTGAAAATGTGCATAAGAAGTCCTGCACCGTCAAGTCCTGCGGAAAAATCCAGTGCCAATGAAGAACTGATCGCCGTGTATGCTTCAAAACATACCGCAAGCACGCCCCACTGCATGGAAACTGCCGCAAAATTCTTGATGAAAGAGATCCCTGCCGATCTTGCCTGTGTATTGACAAGTGTGGAAAGTGCAACGGGCGATATTGCCGTAAGCACTGCCGTTTCAAAAACAATTCCCAATACCGTAATAACAATAAGCGAAAACATCACAAACATCAGGATTATGATTATCACATACAAAAGCGTAAGAAGTATGTAGTTAATATCCAGAAGTCCGCCGTCAAGAGGTGTTCCCTCGGTCATTGCACTTCCAAAAGCCGCGCCTATACCGCTGAATGCCGCCGCAAAATCCACATTGCTCCGGAAAAGTCCCGATATTAGTCCCACAATGTTATCCACATTCTGAATGATCAGCGCACTTATCACCAACTTCATTGCAACTCTTATCGCTCCCTCGATACCGCCGTTAAAGTCAATAGACGCGCAATATGTAAAAGCCTCCATGCAGAAAAACAAGGTCAGAAGTGCCGTTCCTGCACCTTCAAAAACGCTCATTGCCGTTCCCGCACTGCTCGATACATCAAATCCCGCTATGGTCTGAAGTACAGCCGCAAATCCGTCCGCTTCGGTCTGTAAAAGATTCTGTGCTTCTTCAAAAGCCGTTTCAAAAAAACTTGGTTCAGCCATAAAAACTCCTTTCCGCCCGAAAAAATATCCCGCCAAAAATCAATATTATTCTTCTCGGCGGGATTTTCGGATCATTATTGAATTATCAGCCGCCCAGCGACAGCGAAGATGGGATTATCGCGCCAACTGCCGCAATAATAGCACCGCCGATAAGCGTCTGAAATCCTCTGGTCTTACCGTCGGCGTTATCATCTTTAAAGCCTACGCCTGTCTGAATGCCGCCTACAACGGCTACCAGAGAACCGAGGGCAATTACGCCCGGACCAAGCACGCCCATAATTGCATCGATCATGCCCTGTGCATCTGCACCCTCCGCACTTACGGAAACGGTGCAGAACGACACGGCAGCAGGAAGTACAAGAGCTGCTCTGCCCAACTTTGTGTTCATTGCCTTTCCTGTGGCATTGACCGCCGCCAGCATTGCCTTTGCTCCTATTTCCGTCACCTTGTCCTGTGCATGATGTAATGCACTTGTGAATCTGTTCATCAGTATCTCCTCCTTTCTTTTGATCTGATATATTTCAAAACCGATCGGTTTCCGCGCACATAAATTAACATTTTTCTGCTGAACCGACAGGATTTGATAACAAAAAAAAGAGTGCCAAATGAACATCTGAAATGTTCATTTAGCACTCATTCGCTGTTCCGTACCACTAATCCGGTACGCCGTTATTTAATTTTATTTCATCGGAACGATAAACCATTTTCTTTTTCATTTCAAAAATTACATATCCGTTTTTCCTCGGCTGCAGTATTATCTCGGAATTCCGTTCCATAAGTTTGTTTATCTCGGTTATTTCACGTTCGGTAAGTGTTTTTTCCATACATTTATCCTATGATCGAGAATACGTGCGGATCAATATTACTGCATTCCACATCACCTGTGCTGAACAGGAATATCATAACTCCGGTGTTTCCCACTGTAAGAAAATATCTGTCTTGCAGCACTTCAATAATATTTTTATCTTCCGGTTTGCAGGCGATCATCACTTTATCGGTTCTTTCGGTATCTGTAAGGACCTTTGCCGCCGCAAGCAGTGAATCCACCGAAACGTGTATATCTCCGCTGCTGCTTGTATCGTATATCTCCATTTTGTCCACATACAGAAGATGCGGGAGAGAATACCCGTCCGTACCGTAATCAAATCCCGCAAGTGCAAGGACTGCAAACAGTTCGGAATATTCCTGCGAAACGCCATACATCGCATCAACAATATCACTGATAAAAATGCACATATCCTCAACGCAGAAGTCGGTAACTTCCAGTTTTGAAATGCTCCGTCCTTTTTCATCATCGGTAAGTTTAAGTGATGTTTTTCTCCAGAATGCTTCAATGTTATCGTCCAGAACATCTTGCAGTTCCCCATTGGTGAACAGCTGAGCAAGTTCCGCTCTTGATGTGTTTCCCCTGATATACTCACGCTGTATCTCCTTTAACACCTTGTAGACATCAAAGTTTTTCGTTACGCTGAGATTTGCCCTGATATTCATTTTCTTTTCCATAAAGTTTTCCTCCTTGGTTTTATTTGCAGTAAAGTTCCGTGCAAACTTCAAGTTTTTCTCTTATCTCAAAAGAAATATCCGACATAATATCTGTCGGCATTTCCTTTTCAACGCCGTCATCATCTGCGGTAACAAACCGCAGTTTTATCCTGTCTGTATCTGCATTTTCTCCCGTATCGAGAAATTCGCTGAAATCAATAAACTCCGTTTCCTGCTGTGTTTCCACATTTTTATCCGGAAGATATATGTAAGGATTATCCGCAGAAGTTTCACCTTTTTCTTTATCGGGTTTCCAGTCCTCGCCCAGCTCCGCATATCTCGGATGCTCGGAAAGATTGAATTTATTCGTGAAAAACGGATACAGTCCGCGTACCATAACGATACAGTTATTGTTATCCATTGTGGCAAGCTCGTCAATGGTGGCAAGCTCACGTCCCAGAATTGCATTGTTGTATGATGAACTTCCTTGTCTGCCTTTGGTCTGATTGATGGATAACCGGTCAATGGTTTCTTTTCCGAGTTCCTTGGATAAATATTCATTGGTGAATTGATCCTTGCCGCCCAGATAGATCAGGGTATCGCAGTTTCCGGGGAGTTCCTCCCACGACTTTTCATAGAGCCGTTTTAACTGCGAAATATTTTGCAGAATGACCTGTGCGGATATTTCAAATTTTCTGCAAGTGGCAAGTATCTTTTCAAAATCAGGTATCTTTCCAACGTTGGCAAATTCATCAAGAATAAACCGCACATGGACGGGAAGTCTGCCGTGGTAATAATTTATCGCTCGGTCATAGAGTGTGTCAAACAATTGGGTATACATCATTGCCGCAAGGAAGTTGTATGTGGTATCTGTTGACGGAATGACGATAAACAACGCTGTCGGTTTATCTCCCAGAGTTTCAAGATGAATATTGTCAGTATGTGTAAGATCACGGACGTTTTCCAGCTTGAAATACTGTAATTTTGTCGTTGTGCTTATCAGGATCGACTGCATGGTTTTTCCCGCAGCCTGCTTGAATTCGTCATAATACTGAACAGACAAGGCTTTCGGTGCTTTTTCTTTCCGCTTGTCAAATATGAGGTCAAGTTCGGACTTTTCTTCTTCCTTTCCCTCAATTACTTTTGCCTTGTGGATAAGGTCAAGAACGCCTGAAAAATTCTGTTCTTCCTCCGATCCCGTTTCGATCAGCAGGAAACTTAGTGCTGACAAAAGCAGTCTTGCAGCATCGTCCCAGAAAGGATCTCCGCCCTGTCCCTCACCTTTGGTGTTCGTCATAAATACATTTATCATTTTTATGACGTTGTTGCTGTTGATCTCGCCGCTGCTGTCACGAAGATAATGGAACGGATCGTAATTTGAGGAATGTTTCATATCGTTCAGATTGAAAACCCGTATCTCATAGCCGTGCTTCATCAGCATTTTACCGCAGGATTCCACAAGTTCGCCGGAAGGATCTGTGACAACAAAAGAAGTATTGCACTGCAATAGATTCGGCTTTACAAAGAATCGTGACTTACCCGTTCCGGAGCCGCCTAAAATTATCATGTTCAGATTCAGCATCGGCTTTATTTTTCCCGAATCTTTGCTTACACTTGTAACATCTTTTATGGATATTCCGGTATTTTCAGAGAGCGTTTTTTTCTCCTTTTTCGGTTTTGTCTTTTTAGTTTTCCTGCTTTTCTCCGCTTCTTCCGCTTCGTTTTTCTCCCTGACTTTCCTGTCAAGGACAAGGAAAACATCGCTTGCACATATAACGTTATTGTAGAATCCGTGCTTTGTGGTATCGGCGATAATATCCTTTTCGTGGCGGTTTCCCCACCTTGCCGAACCGTGTTCAACACCTCTGCGGTGATAACGCTTTCCGTTTCCCACAAGGCGGTACATTACCGCGATCATACTTCCGAAAAAGCCGATAACGCAGGCGTTCCTTGTCATTCCGCCGCCGCTTATCACCGCACGGAAAGCATTGCCTAAATTGCCCGCTGTCATATATTCACCGAAACTGCTCACCGCTTCAAATATCTGAATGTTCCCGTTTTTGTCCGCTGTCATTTCAAGGGTATATCCCACAAGCAGAATGACAGGAAAAGCTATCAGACAAGCGGCGATGATGATATACAAGAGAGTATCGGTTTTCTTATCGGGCGTTCCCATATTTCCCGCCATTTAACGTCCCTGCCCTTTGCCGATGAGCGGCGTTTTCTCTTTGACAGCCTGCGAAACTTCCTTGATCTTCTCGCTTGCAAATTTTTTCAGTTCGCCAAGCGTCTGTTTATCGGGGTGCCGCTTTTCGTTGATGTTTTTCTCAAAGGACCTCCTGATGTCCCGTACTCCTTTTTCGGAAATTCCCAAATTTGCAAGAGCGTTTTCGTCAATGTTATCCATTGGCATAACTCTTGTAAGTCCTGTTTCTTTTCCTGCAACTTCTATCATATTTCCCGACAACTGACGTACATCGGCTTCTTTTGTTTCCCGTGTTTTCACGTCTGCGATAATATCGTTGTCTATCATCTGTTTCATTACTTCCGACACGGAAATATCGTCTACAATGCCGAAATTCTCCCGTATAGCTTTTTCTGCTTCGGCAAGCTGTGTTCCCTGTTCTATCTGCATATACTTGTAGTTTTCGGGATCGTCCTTAACGATGATGATTTTGCCGTCAATAATATTAAATCCCATATCTCCGAGTTCCGCATTTGAAGTTTCAAACACCTGCGGAATTATGGAATGTTCCTTGGCAACGGAAAATGTCTTGTAGGCAAGAGGTTCTTCTTCTATGTCCGAATCACGGTAGGAACGCACCACCTTTTCTGCAATTTCCTTTGCGGATATTTCGGAATATCCCATTTGTGTCAGCATACTCTGCACTTCTTTCAGAGGGAGTACGGGAATGACGCCGAATTTATCCGTGTTTTTATCGTAGATACAGCATTTTGCACCGTTATTCTTAGGAAGTTCTCCCATACGCTCCGCTTTGCCGATAACCGTCTGCGAAAGCTGCGACTGTGCAAGATACTCGCCTATGTTGGGAATATCCGAATAGGCGATTTCCGTTTTCTCCGCCGTATACCCGAAAACTTCACGCTGTTCCGCATCAAGTTCCTTGTTTATATCGGCAAGAAGTTTTGCGATGGTATCGTCATTCAGACCTCGCTCCGACAGTGCGATCTTCATTTCCTCCGCACTGCACATTTTTACGCTGATAAGCTCGTTTTTCTTGGAATTATACAGATCAATACGCTGTAATTCCTCGCCTTTAGTTCCGTATTTGTAAACGGCGGTATTCCTGTTGATACGGCGGTTTTTGGTGTTGAAATATCCTAACAGCTCGCTGCCGTTCACTGCTCTTTTTACCTTTCCCTCGCTGTCAAAAACAGGATAACTCTTTTCGGGATCAAGTTCTGTTTTCAGCGTTTTGCCGCCGTTTATCAGTTCCGAATCCGCTTTGCCGATCATTATATAGTCCTGTCCTTTGGTATTGGGAACACGCATAAAATAGCTGTCGGGAGTATTTAATTTTTTGACGTTCAATTGGTTCATGTCAAGAGTAATTTGCCTGTCAAAAATATCAATGATAAAATCTTCACTTTCTTCAAGGCTTGCCTTGTATCTTTGCCTTGCATCGTTCACCTTTTCGGCAATGTCGGTATCGTACATCACCGCAATTTTATCATTGTACGGCACAAAAGAAACATCAAGATTTCCCGAACGTGCAGCCGCATAGAGTTCCTTTGCTTCATCTTCCGGAACGGTAAAACATTCAAAACCCGGATTCTCAAGGGGTGCGATCTGATCGAAACGGGTAACTTCGATATTTTCCGTTTCCTTTTTCAGTTCTTCCGCTTCATGGATAGCTTTTCTGTACTGCCCGTCAAACTCTTTCGGCACGAAATTCATATATTTATCGTCCGATGTTTTAAATGAAATGACCGGAATATCGTACTTTTCAAGGACTTTATGAACAAGTTCAATATCTTCCGCAGGGATAAGGTCGCTGCCGTCTTTCACAATGATATTGTCGGGAGCTTTCTCCATTTCTTTCCCCACAACATATTTCATAGCAGTTTGCAGAAGATCAAGCTGACTTGCAGGAACGGCAAGCACCGCATTGTTGCTTTCTCCGATCTCCGTCCGAAAGTATGAGCCGCCCATTTTTAAAACGTTGGCTTCAATATCCGACAGCTTATCGGTTGGTACGGTAACAAACTTGAACTCCGTTCCTGCCTTTTGCAGCTTGGCAAAATTCTGTTTTGATAGTTTCCCGTACTTTATTTTCGGGCATTGGTTCTTTAC
>CANQTP010000108.1 GCA_947626755.1 uncultured Clostridia bacterium | reverse complement strand
CTTCTCAATACATCACTTACAATTAACGGAAGTGGAGTAATTAAGGACTTTGACGGTGGATATGGAACAAGAAACACTACCCTTGTAGGTTCAGAAGAAGCTGACGAGATTTATGGTTACAGCGGAAATGATACTCTCATCGGCGGAGCAGGAAATGACGTTCTGTACGGAGGAACAGGAAATGATACTTATGTATTCAACCTTGGAGACGGAAATGACACAATAAATGAGGAAAATAAAAATTCCGCTGCTGACAAAATTGTTTTCGGCGCAGGAATATCTGCAAATGACATCATATTCCAAAATAATGGGGGGAATATGCAGATTAACTTCATTAATTCAAATGACACAATAGACATAGTCAATCAGTTTTCAGACAGTTGGTATAGGATTGAAAATTTTTCTTTATCCGATGGAACAACAATAGACTATGCAAAAGTAAACCAGCTTATTCAAGCAATGGCATCATTTGAACAGGATACCGGAATGAGTTGGACGGAAGCAGTAGAACAAGGCAACGAAACAGCTAATGATATTATTGCTCAGATGTGGGTGAAATCAGCTTCGTAAACTTAATTGACCTCCGTCTTATACGGAGGTCAAATTTTATCGTGGGAAGTGTGAAAAATGGATTTAATAGCAGAAAAAGACTGTAAAAAAGCAGATTTTGGACTACAATGCTTAATAACTATAGCCACATACTATAGAATACCCACTGATAAGAAAAATTTGATCCACAATCTTGCGATGGAAGGGAAAACATTTACAGATATTGAATTGTTGCGTGCTGCAAAATTGTTAAAGATAAAGGCAAAGTCGGCAATAATATCTTCTGATAAACTGTGGAAAATGACATTTCCTGCTATGCTTAAAACATCTGATGGGTATTTACTTATTTTAAAAGCAGATAAAGAGAAATGTCTTATAATTGATGAAAAAAGAGATATTCCCCATATTATGGAAATTAAAAAATTATGCGAAATATGGAATGGTAATATTTTACTTTTTGTGCCAAGAACGATACAAAATAGAGATGTAAAATTTGGATTTAAATGGTTTATTCCAACAATCATAAAGTATAAAAAACCACTGTTAGAAGTTCTTATTTCTGCATTAATGATGCAGGTATTAGCATTATTGTCTCCACTTATTACACAATCTGTAATTGATAAAGTTTTAGTACATAATAGCCTTTCAACATTGGATGTTCTTGCAATAGGTTTGTTGTTGATAACAATTTTTGAAACAATATTGTCAATTGCGAGAAATTATATTTTTACACATACAGCAAGCAAAATTGATGTTATTTTAAGCTGTCGCTTATTTAATCATTTGTTTAAGCTTCCTATGAGATATTTTGAAACTAGAAGAGTTGGTGACACGGTAGCAAGAGTTCGTGAACTTGAAAACATACGAAGATTTTTGACCGGCGTGCCCATGACAACACTTCTTGATTCACTGTTTATAATAGTTTATATAATTGTTATGCTGTTTTATAGTACAAAATTAACACTTGTAACTGTTGCGTCAATACCAATATTAGCACTTATTTCTGCGTTTGTTACGCCAATTTTAAAATCACGTCTTGACGAAAAATTTAATTGTGGTGCTGAATCACAATCATACCTTGTAGAAGCCGTAACAGGGGTTCAGACTATAAAATCATTTGCAATTGAACCGTCTGTTCAAAAAAAATGGGAAAGTCTTCTTGCAAATTATACTAAAGCGGGATTCAAAACATCGATATTATCAGGGAATGCGGGCGCAGCAGCACAATTTGTCCAAAAAGTTTTTGATCTTGCAATTTTATGGATAGGCGCAAGACTTGTAATTAATGGACAATTAACAGTTGGACAGCTTGTGGCTTTTCGTATGCTTGCGGGACGCGTAAGTTCTCCTGTATTAAGGCTTGTTCAGATGTGGCAAGATTTTCAGCAAACATCTATTTCAGTTCAGCGATTAGGAGATATTTTTAATTCAAAACCAGAACCAACTATTGATAATACGAAAACAAGACTCCCCGAAATAAGAGGTGATATACGATTTGATAAGGTATCATTCAGATACCGTCCTGATGGTGCAGAAGTTATTAAAAATATGTCTTTCGGAATACGTCCCAATACAGTTGTGGGAATTGTTGGGCGAAGCGGTTCAGGAAAAAGTACAATATCAAAACTTGTCCAAAGATTATATATTCCAGAATCAGGTAAAATACTTATTGATGGAACGGATTTAACACTTGCAGATCCGAACTGGCTTAGAACACAGATAGGGGTTGTTTTGCAGGAAAACTTTTTGTTTAATGCATCTGTGCGTGAAAATATAGCATTACAAAATCCGGCTGCAAGTATGGATGAAATAATAAGGGTTGCAAAAATAGCAGGTGCACATGATTTTATTCTTGAACTTAGTGAAGGATATGACACTATGGTAGGAGAAAAAGGTACAGGACTTTCTGGAGGGCAAAAACAAAGAATTGCAATTGCCAGAGCGTTATTGACAAATCCTAAAATTCTAATTTTTGATGAAGCAACATCGGCATTAGACTATGAATCAGAAAGTATTATTCAACAAAATCTTAAAGAAATATGCAAGGGAAGAACGGTTTTAATTATTGCTCATAGACTATCGACCTTGAAAGATGCAGACCTTATTATGGTTGTTGAACGCGGACAAATAGCAGAATATGGAACTAAAGAAAAGCTTATTGAAGCGAAGGGATTATACTATCATTTGCTTTCACAGCAGCAAAACGTGAGGTAGTTGAAAATGTTAAAAAAAATATACCAAAAGTATGACAAAAAACTCGAAACAGATTTTCTTCCCGATGCACTTGAAATTGTAGAAAAGCCTGCATCGCCGCTTGGACATTTAGTCATATGGGTGACAGTAATCATAATTGTTGTCGCAATAGTGTGGGCAAGTGTGGGGAGAATGGACGAAATAGCAATCGCAAGCGCAAAAGTGATTCCAAAAAATGGAGTTCAAGTAATTCAGCCTTTGTATGAGGGTATTGTAACAGATATACTTGTTGAGGAAGGAGAATATGTGATAAAAGGGCAGGATCTTATAAAGTTGGATACAACAGAGGGACAAATTGAAATAACAAATATGGAAGAAAAAATTTCGGATCTTGAATTGCAAAACAAGCTTGTAGAACTTATGATTACAGGAAACGATATATCCTCATATGCAAGTGACAACAGTATTGTAAGTTATGGTGAACTTCAAATTATTAATTTGATGATTTCTATGCAAAGTGAACATGAATTACAAAAAAGTCAATATATGTCACAGTATGATCAAAATTTAAAACAGCTTGATATTGAAAAAAATAATCTTGAAAAACTCAATCAAAATTTATCTGCATTTAAGCAGCAAAAATATGATGCAGAAGCACTATACAGTGGTAGTACACCTGAAAATCAAACGTTGGAAAACTACAAATTGCAGCTTGAAAAGGCAGAATATGAATTGAAAGAGTATCAAAAACTATATGATATAGGTGCAGTCGCTAAATATCAACTTGATGAAAAACAAAATGTTTTTGATGAGGCATACAAGCAATATGAATTACAAGAAGTTCGCGCAGAACATGAAAAGGCAGGAAATACCGCAGAAATATCTGAATTACAGAGACAAATTGACATTTTAAAAAAAGATGTATCGGCTCAGGAAAAAGAAGTGCAGAAGCAAAGTGATCTTGTCGCACAGTGTTTAACATCGTTACAGACATTAGAAACCGAATATAATCAAAATCTTTCTAACATTTTAGTGTCAAATAACAGTACATTAAATGATTATAATGCTGAACTTATGATAAAGCATACGATAAACAAGTCACAGATTCTTACAGCTCCAACAGATGGCATTGTGCAGACAATAGCTGTCACAACCGTTGGCGGAGTGGTGACGGCTGCGCAACCTATTGTATCTATTGTACCGGATGGTGCAGAATTGATTGTTGAAGCAGATGTACTCAACAGAGATATAGGATATGTCTTTATAGGACAGGCTGTATCTGTAAAACTTGATTCATTTTCATTCCAAAAATATGGAACTGTTGATGGCAAAATAATATATGTAAGTCCGTCTGCTACGGAAGATGAGAGAAAAGGACTTATATATAAAATCAAAATAGAAATTGACAAAAGCAGCTTTGATGTGAATGGAATTGAAGTTCCAATTTCTTCTGGAATGAGTGGTACTGCCGAAATAAAACTTGAAGAACGAAGGGTTATAGAATTTTTCTTAGAACCTGTTTTTGAGTATTTTGATAATAGCCTTAAAGTGAGGTAATAATATGAAAATAAAAAGTATTATAACTTTATTTACAATAACCTTATTCCTTATCTCAAATTTCGGAATTAATATTTACGCTGCATCGTGCAGCGTGGATAAAAATATATTGGAAACAACAGAATCGGTCTACAAAAAATACTATGATTTTAAAGAAATTGAAATAAATGATAAAAAAGAAAAATCAGATGATTACATTATTAATAAAAATATAAAAGAAATTGATTTGCAGATAGAAAATAGTAATAAAAATATTGAACAGCTTGAAAATGGAATAAATTCTTATTCGACATCACCTGAAGAAATACAGCAGTATAGGTATCAACTTGAATATCAAAACATTTACAAATATGAATTGGAAATCAGCAAGTGCATATACGAAATGCAGGATAAACTTGCAAACTTATATTCGGAATATTCGGATAAAATCGTAACTTCTCAAGAAAATAAGGTTAAGTGTGAAACATTTAAAGAACTATATAACATTAAAAATTATGAAGTTCAAATGGAATATCTGAATTGTGTTGTTGAGCAAAAGAAAAATGAGTATTCTATTATCAATAAAAGCTATAAAATTGGGTATGCTACACAAAGTGATGTTCTGACAGCAAAATCATCATATAAAAGTGTATTGTCAGATTTTAATGTATGTAAATGTAAATATGAAAAAGCTGTTTTCAATTTTGAAAAAAAGACCGAAACAAAGCTTATAGATATGTTTCACGATTTTTCATCATCAGACAAATATGATAGTGAATTCTATATTAAAAAGTTTAAAAAAGATAGTTTTTATAAAGATTATTATGATAAGCAAGTCCAAATATATTCAGAATTGTGCAATGCATTAAAAGAACTTATGAAAACAATTAATAGTAAATATAATCAAGGCGGTTATAAATTTCTGTTTAAAGAAAACGAAGATTACTTTAACCGATTTTATGATTATTTTACGAATCAGGTTGAATATTATGATAATGAGATGGAAATTTGTTCGTTTAATGCTGAAAAATATATAACTGACTTGGAATTGTATGTTTATGAAGTGTGTAACACGTTAAATTCTTTAATTTATCAGCGTGATGCAAAGATTATCGAAATTGAATCTGCTGAATATAATTATGATATTTTATCAAAAATGTTTGATGAGGGTAGAATAAATGGACTTGATCTTTCTGAAGCAAATGTTAATATTGAAAAATTGTATTATGATTTATTTGTGATTGAAATGAATATTATGTATAATGATTACGTTTTAGAATTGGGCGTTGAATGATTTGTTATTTAAATAAGATGTTTATAGTTGTAATGATTTTCACATTGTCAAGCAAATGTTGACTTTATTTATTTTTTATTTGTCTGTTGTTTGTCATATGGTTTTTTAAAATATTAGAAATGTAATCTCCCTTAGAAATATCATAATATGTTTTAGCAATATCCATATAAACATCATACATCTGCTTGCAGTTCTCAAATGAATTTTTGAGGACTGCAATTTTTTTGTCTGTTTCCTGCTGAACGGCTTTCAGATGTTCAATATCCGAACGATCGGAAATGTTGTTGTTTTGCAGCGTTTGCTTGCAAATTTCAAGAGTAAGCTTCTCTGAAACGGATAGGTCAGTCTTGTCGGCAATTAATAAAAATGTATCTGCCTGATCAGTAAGACCGTTCAATCGATCCTGCTTTGACAACAGCACATTAAGTTCCGAACGAGCCTTTTCGTATTCATCTTTGAGCTTTGACATTTTGCCCTCTAACTCTCCGATAGAATGGATTTTATCACGGTTGATAATGGATAACTGTGCGGAGAGTTTATAAATATCAACATCATTTTGCGGAGTATAAGGTTTAGTTTTATCCTTTTTTCTTTGGACTTTTCGACCTGATACTGCAAGTATTGTAAGTTCATCAATTGTTTGAACATATTTCTCCTGCAAAGGTGAATATTTTTCTGAAAGAGAAATTGCTGTGCCTGCATCTTTCCACTTGATCCTTGAGATAAGATTTTCTTCGGTATAGTCTATACCTAAAGTTTTTGTCCTGATTGATCGTTGCTGCCCCTCTGCCTTGATTGAAATATATTTTCCTCTTTTTATTGTGTATCCTTTCTGTTCCAGTTCTTTAAGAAGTTCATCAAGACTTTTGACTTTTAAGATCAGAGCGTCAATTTCCAGACGGATTTTTTCTTTCCAAGAAGTACCACGCTTCTTATTCTCCCATTCGTTATACGCAAGATTTCTGCTTTGTCCGTTTTTAGTAATAATAGGTTTAATGCCAAATGCAAGGCATACTCTGTCGGAATATTCCCGGATCTTTTTGCGGGTAGTCAAATTGTCGTTGAATTTATGCCAGGTCAAGGAGTATGTATTTATTATCAGGTGATTGTGGACGTGCTTGCGGTCTGTATGTGTTGCGATAACTATCTGACAATCATCACCGAAAGTTTTTCGTGCAAAAGCCTTGGCTATCCTGTGGGCAAGTTCCGG
>CANQTP010000107.1 GCA_947626755.1 uncultured Clostridia bacterium | reverse complement strand
CCATATTCAGCATCAGCATTGCGCTCACTGTCAGGGCGGTTATTCTTTTACCTTGCTTTTTCATGCTTTTTCCTCCTGTTTTTTAATTTTGTAATTGAAAAATTATCATTTGATAATTGTAAACAATACCTACTTTGATATTATCGTAAAAGTGTTGTATGTTATTGTTTATTTTTGATGATACCTAGTATCACCATAATCCCTTCCAATAATATAGACAACGAAATCGGAACAACAAATAAATCCATCTTTAATATTGAGAATAAAAACAGTAATATTATTTCTGCCAACCATATAAGTACAGTGCGTTTCTTGAAAACTATTTTTTCCACACTGTCTAATGGCTTATTTTTATCTTCAATCGGAGCTGCCTTTAAAATAACTGTGCTTGAGGCTACAGTTGCGATAATGCAAATGAAATAAGGGATTTCTATAAACTTCATTACCGAAATAGCAATTACCGTAATTACGACTGAACATAAATAACATCTAAACGGAGTTTTAGCGTGAAATCCACCGGCGTAAATTCTCAGTGGTATATATGCAAACATAAAAATAAGGATTTCGGGTATCATACCATATAATGCGCCGATTATAAAGGTTGTCAGAATATTTAGTATGATGTTGCATATCTGTTCAACGCCATATTGATATAAGTCCTTATCTTCTTCCTGAATTACAGACGACTTAATAAACAGGCTTGTGACCATATCAGAAAAACGTGTAAACATTATAGCTTATGCAGCCTGATTATTAGAATGTTTACAGATACATTACAAGCCTTTTTAACGATATTTTTCATTAGCTGCCCCTCCATTTCTACATATTTTTCGGTGACTTTAGTATACCACATTATTTGACATTGCGCGAAATGATGTAGTGAACTATATGTTTTTTTGTAGTGAACTAAGATTTTTCACAAAAATGAGCATTTTGCGGGATTCTTGTGCAAGTTTATTTTTGTCAACTATAATTTCATGTAATAATGACTGCCGTATTTTAGCGTCAATAAATGAAGCCCTCAAAATTTTTGAGGGCTTTGATGAGGGAAAATATAAAATATACAATAGAGAATTATAATGCTAGTTAATTCA
Organism: uncultured Clostridia bacterium; assembly: GCA_947626755.1. GTDB lineage: Bacteria > Bacillota > Clostridia > Oscillospirales > Ruminococcaceae > RGIG8773. The sequence goes on along the minus strand of CANQTP010000107.1, from coordinate 5,790 downwards.
ACTATTAAATGTAGCTATGTTAGAGCCTATTCACATTAAAACAGCATCAAAAATCATAGCCAAAGTAAGAATTCCCAAATACAGAACATCAAGTTTATCATAACGGGTAAAAACACGCCTGAATCGCTTTATGCGAAGAAAATATCGCTCAACTTCATTGCGGCGTTTGTAAAGTTCCTTATCGTATTCCCAAGGATTTTTACGATTTATTTTCGGCGGAACAACAGGCACAAAGCCTTGCTTTACAGCGAGTTCGCGTGTTTCGTCATCTTCGTAAGCCTTATCCATAAGCAAGCGATGTTTATCTTTGGAATAAAAGCCTTCAATAAGTTTTCTTCCTTCGGGTGCATCGTGTTTATTTCCGGCAGACAGACGAAAAATTATTGCATATTTCGCAGACGCGGAAGCCAAATGAATCTTTGTTGTGAGCCCCCTTTTGAACGTCCTATGCTCTGCTCGCCGCTTGATTTTCTTGCGCCTGCCGCATCAGGATGGACTTTTATGCTTGTACTGTCAATACAAATTATTTCAGTACGTATTTCTATTATATTTTCTTCTTGCAATGTCTCAAAAATGCGGTCAATTACTCCATTTTTACACCAGCGATTGGATCTGACATATATTGTGTGCCAGTTTCCGTATTCGCTCGGCAATGCCCTCCATTTGCAGCCGTTTTCGATTATATACAGTAACGCGCACAAAAAATCATAATTCGATATTTCCGGTTTCCTGCGAGGTATAGGCATTAAATGCTCTATTTTCGCAAATTGTTTTTCCGTTAATTTCATATGTTTATTATATCAAATTTATTGTCAAATTGCAATAGTTTTATGTGAACAGACTCTAGTAAGTTTGGAATAAATATTGAAATTAACAGATTATAATCGACATATTTACGACTGTTCAACAGAATAATATCCCCTGTATATATAACTTCTTGCGAAAGAGTCAATAGACGTTGACGGAGCATACGAAGATACAGTTTGGTAAGCACTATTGGTTGGCGAAGTGTGTGCTGCGATTTTTACATTTGATTTTGTTCTCGAACCAGCAGTGCCTGTCACCTCAGTTACAAACATTGCATGATCTAATGTGTCTTCAGCTGGTGCACCATCCCAATCAACTGAAAGAACGTTTCCAACTTCTGCATTTTGAATACCTTTACTATACATAGTATTTCCATATGGTCCTTCAGAAGTTGTTTTGCTTACACGCATAAGTTTAGCAAAACCCTTAACATTGTCCCATGACCAATTGAAATAATAGTCACTATAATATGTAGTATATTGATTCCTACACCAAACATTAAATGCATCAGAACCAACTCTGGATGTTGGTACAGCAGGACGAGATGTTGTACTCGTTCCACTTCCACCTAATCCAGCCCAAACGCACTGTGACGAAAAGTTCTGGCAATCATTTCCTTCAGTAAAACCAAATACCGTATTAGAAGTGTCAGAATAATGATTCTTTGCATACTCAACAGCCTTAGAAGTATCATAAGTCCATTGATATAGGGTTGTAGCAGTAGTCTCAATATCATATTCTTTTTCATATGTTAAATTATCTGGTTCTACAGGAATAGCATATGATGCATCTAATAATTGTTGTTTTACATCAATAGATGCATAATTAAAAGAATCGTTAGTTTCCCAAGGATCATTTGTTGTTATACCAATAATTTCCCAACTATTATTCACGTTTGAAAGTGTAAAGGTATATTCCCGTCGTCTAAAACTTTCGTCGTTAAAACCATCTGTGATAAAGTATGTATAAGATTCTACCACCGTAGCAGTCGCAATATTGTCATCAATAGTTATAGTTGAAGAATCAAATTCAATGTTGTCGCTTGTTATAATCCATCCCATCTCATCATAAAGAGCAGAAAGATAATCATACTCCGATTGTCTAAACTGTAATTGTTGGGACAATTGTGGGTTGTCTGAAATACTTGATGTAAACACTTTACTTGAATATGCTTCAGGTTTGCGGACATATGCTCTTGACGAAGCAATAAATGCTTTACAAATATTATCGATTTGTGTAGTGTCATTTGTTTCTCTTGCCATATTTATACACAAATTTTGATAATCAACTTGCGACAATGTTAAAGTATCAAAACTGTTTGGCATAGATTTAATACCAACAGAAATATACTCATTATCATCATAAATGGCATTTGAAACAATTCCATTTCCTGAAAGTAATGAAACTGCGGTTAAAATAGAAATAATTTTCTTTTTCATTTTTAACTTCCTCCTATTTTGGGGTATTAGAAATATATGGACTAGAAATATCTATAATTTCCCAAGTTTCTGAAGAATTATCTTTAATTAAATAAAAGTATTGTTCTGTATACCCGTCATCAATAAATGTCTTTGAATGATCATACTCTATGTAGTATATTGTTTTTATGGCTATCAAATCATCTAATAACTCATTAGACCACCTTCTTTCTTTAGCTAATTCACTTTCTTTGTAAGTGTTGATAATTCTTTCAGATTCGTTTGGGTCGATTTCAATGCTAATAATTTCAAAATTAAGGGTATATTCCTTGCTGGCAATATTGTTCAATTCGGATTTTACTACACTTATTGAATTAGAATTACTCATTTGGTTTTTAAAAACATATACTCCAAATGTGCATAATAACACACATGCTATTATCACAGCTATAATTATAAAAAAATATGTTTGGAAAAACTTTTTTAAGTTACATATAAATTTATACATATAAATCACCTATTATTCAACCAATATACTTATTCTATTTAATATAATATAAGTATACCACATTATTTGACATTGCGCGAAATGATGTAGTGAACTATATGTTTTTTTGTAGTGAACAAAGATTTTTCCGCAAAAATGAGCATTTTGCGGGATTCATATGCAAGTTTATTTGTGTCAACTATAATTTTTATGTGATAATGACTGTCGTATTTTAGCATTAATAAATGAAGCCCTCAAAAGAATTTTTTGAGGGCTTTGAGGGAATGTACGAAGTGTACAGAGATATTGCTAATAATTAGTATTTCATAAAAACAATTACGTTTATTATAATTGAGAGATACTATATTTCTAATGTATACGCATATTCCCACCCTTCATTTTTCAAAAAAGATATAGAATCTTTCATTATGGAATTAAATTGCTCAATGTCTCTGTCTATTCCTGATTGAGTCGCTGCATATGAAGTATTAGAATAAAGATAATATGAACACAGCCAGCTTTCGTCTTTGTTGCCCAAATAAATCAGTTCAACATTTTTACCATCAGATGCCTTTAAACAAATTAAATAATCATAATCGTCAAGTGTTTCAGCTATATATGGTTCTCCGCTAGTGTCATATTTCCAAATCTGCCTTAAACGTTTATATACCTCAATGTTGTCACTTTTATTGGAATAATAAGAATATGCGCCATTCGTAAATTTAAGCGATTTGTCAAAAATATCATTTTTAAGACGATACAATGAAATATCTTTCATACCGTCGCATATGCTTATATTTTTAATATACTCCTCGGAATAATCATTTTTCAAATAATCGTTAAGATTTATTGTTTCAATATATTCCATACTGTTTTCGTATTTACATAAAAATTTTTTAGTATCTGCAAGCAAGTCATCAAAGCTCTCTTTGGTAAGGTTCATATTATAAAGATAACATGATATTGGTAAATCTAAATCTTCACCATAACAACGCATTCCAAAACTGGGGTAATTTTTATTTCCTGTATACAGTAATTGAAGCTCAAATTTTTTATAGCAGCTATCTAAGAAAACTGCATAATAATACTCATCACCAAGATTATTGAACTCTTTATAAATGTCAATTTTATCCATTCTGCCTACATATATTTCATCAGCAATTGCGTTTTTCCCCTCATCATGATACATTACGATATGAAATTTATCATATAAACTATTTTTGCTAATAAATAAATCTTCCGTAATACCATCACAATTAAAATCAATACTACAAAATAAAGTTTCATTTGAATTTGATCTTAAATCTACCGCATTATTATTTTGGGTTATATCCAAATATTTTGTTTCATATTTTATTTCTTTTTTGGATGGCATAAAATCACTAACATAATCTATATTCTCAGTTTCTGACACAGTTTCATTGTCAGAAAATACTGAGTTTTTGTAATTTACTACTTTATTTTGTTTGTTACATGAAGAAAATATAATAATGCAACTTAATACAAAAAAGAATATTATTTTTTTGTTCATAATTTAACCTCAATGAAATTTGCTTTCAGTAAATGGTCGATGGAATTTATAATTTTAAATTCATCGACCATTCCCTGATTTGTATTCTATATTACTTTATGGATTTGGTGGCATATGCATATGAATATTAGATTCACCATTTGGTTCATTGTATTTCCAAGTAAACTTAGTAACATAATCACAGTATTTTTCCATATTGTACATATCCCAAGAAAACCATTCATTGCCATTTACCTTGCAAAACTCTTGAAATGCATACAACTTATAAGCGGCTGTAATGCGAGCTTGAGATTGATAATAATCAATTTGGTTACCGTTCGCATATGAATACAAAATATCATATATGAAATGTTGTTCTGAATCTAAATCTCCATATGTATATGTTTTATCATTATAATAACCTCCAGAACCTAATTTACAAAAATGTTCTGCCAACATACAAACTGTACCTGATACACTACAATATATATTAATGTAACTTTGCTCATCGCTGCAAGCACCTGAGCCGCCGATACAATTTGTAATAATATCATAACTCAACAATCCAGTATATGATGTTGTTACTCCAACTGTTCCGCAAGGTCCAACTGAACCATACGCCCATCCAGATTCTGTTACTCCGACAGCCATAATTAATTCGGGAGTTAAATATTTTTTCATAAAATTTATACGATCCTCGCTAACACCATTTCCTTCTGCCTTTTCGATAACAGTGTCACAGCAACTTTGCATATATTCTTGCAATTCGTATGGAAAAGCGATATATTTTTTATTACAATCTGTTTCATTTTCTTGAATATTGTAGTCATTTTCATTCTTTTCGTGAGATAAATCATAACATAAATATACACTCTTTTTAACTACAAATTCCTCTGGCTTTTTTTGTGTTTTTTTCACATATATATTAGCAGAATTCAAATCATAATAATCAGATGTATTTGCATAAGCATACAAAGGTTTGTCATCTTTAATGTCCCAATATATTGGTTTATTTACAAATTCATTTTCAATGCCATCCAACATATAGTCTCCATCGCTATCCACCTTAGTCGGGTCGGATATAAGTGGAAGGATTTTAATTTTATCAATACCAGCTTTAGCAGCATCCTTATCACCGTGATAATACATAGCAGCATTTTTATTGATTAATTGGTTGTAACCTTGACTAACATAAAATAAACTGCTATCTGTCTTATCGATATCTATCCATTCTTGCATTTTATCACTTAATTTTTCAAATGTAGGTAAATCAGAATTTGAAATTTTAGTCTTATTTCCCGTAAATTCTTCAATTAACTTAATGTTAATTTCATTCCAATCATAAATTCCATCATCATCTGTATCGGTATGAGAATTCTTATTCAATTTTTCCTTTAGATATATTGAAAGCGTAGTAGTACTTGTTGATGTAATAGCCTTATATCTGTTTCCGTCTCCATCCCCGCATATCTCAACAACATTTTCCTTAATCGTATCAGCCGTAGTCATTTCCTGCTCATTGTTATTCACAGCAACATTCAGCATCATAACCTGAGCCTTAACCTCTT
>CANQTP010000106.1 GCA_947626755.1 uncultured Clostridia bacterium | reverse complement strand
AATGTTATTTGCTTTTCCATATCTTTATTATATCATATTTTTTCAATTTTTGCAACCTTTTTGTGCGGTGTTGCCTATATGTCATCGCAATTATGTTTTGTAGGTTTCCTTTTTCCATAAAAATATTTTCCCTCAATAAATTTTTTAAAAAACTCTATGGGGTGGTCACTATAACAACAATACAAAATATACCAGTCATACCAATTACGCGGATATAATATTGCAAATCCACAATTTATAAGTTTTTCATCACATTCTGCCCAAAAATCATTGCATAATTTTTTGATCATTTGTTTGTCTATCTCCTGTTTTCCGATAGCATTGTCCTGTGATTTATAATAATGGTAAAAATATAAAAGTATCAACGTCTTTCTCAAAGCCTCATCTGAAATCTTTTTATTATTTTCTATTTTGGATAAAGTATTATCATCGGGAAATGATCTGCTAAATTCTAAAGGAAGATCTAAACTTTTTGAAATGCCTGCATCATCTCTGCCACCTTCAGCTCCAATCTGATTATTATATCCCGTAATTTCCATTAAAAGTTTGCTGTTTGCTTTGACACCTGCTAATTGTTTGCATTTTCTTAGCAGATCTAAGACTTCATTTCTTGCAGTGATAAACTGATGTTCATCATCATAGCAGCACTTTTCCAAGTAAATGAGAAATTCCTCATCATCATTTATTTCCGATATTTTTGCTCCAATTCCTTCTGTATTAATTGTTTCATTATTAGTTACATTGAATGTTTTTGCTTTTTCACGCATATTTGTGATCGTTTCGTAATTTTTGTTATGAAGAATACAATAATAATATATTGCATCGGTTCTGTTCTTAAAATTAAATGGCATCACCTGAAAATATTTGACCATGAATTCAAACGTATTTGCTATATCCAAATCCAATGCAATACAAAAATCATAGCAATTATATTTATACGCTTGATCCTGACTTGGCATTTTCTTTCCTTGTAACCATTGACGGATCGTTTTAGTAAACTTTATACCTTTTCTAAGATAACGGCTTTCCATTTCCTTAATAATAGTATCCCTACTAACATCTCTACTATCATCATTATCAGGATATAGGTATGATAAAACACCTTGAAAAAATATATCTATTAATTCATATGGTATAATCTTTTCATCATCATTATCTTTATAATTATAATTATCTTTCGGGGAAGTATATGGAAATTTTTCTTCAAGATATTCAATTCCCTTTTCTTGCCATTCTCTTCTCCATTTAATTAAATTATTGTAAAAAAGAACATCTTTTACCAATTTAGTATTTTTATTTACAGGCATCTGCAAATAGTTTTTATATAAATCTTCAGACATAATGTTCCGCTCCGCCTTTCTGTATTGCGTAATGTAGTTATTACAATTATATCATATTATAAAACTAAAAGTCAAGTAACATATCACTCTTGTATTCATTCGCCATGTAGTACTACAATAGATATTGGACAAAATTAAGAAAAAATAGTAGAGAGATAGACGAAAATCTGATAGAATAAAGTTACCACACAAAATTCAACAGGAAAGAAGGTCTATCTCTCATGAATAGTATAACACAAGATATGAGGTTTCGTCAATCCCTGATGAAATATGCAGAGAAGTATGGTGTAAGCAAAGCAAGCAGGAAGTACAATAAAGCACGTTCATACATATATTTCTGGAAAAGTCGTTGGGACGGTAGTGTGGAGTCCCTGACAACGCAGTCCAGAAGACCGCATCATCACCCAAATGAGCATACAGAGGAAGAAATAGCTCTTATCAAACGCTATCACCGCCGCAGCCCGGATCTTGAACTAACAGAACTTTGGCATAGGCTCAAAAAAGTTGGCTATACCAGACGTGTGGAAAGTCTTTACCGCGTTATGAAAAGACTTGGTATGCTGCCGGAAAAGAAAAAAGAATCAAAGCCTGTTCCTAAGCCATATGAACAAATGACACACCCCGGTGAGAGGATACAAGTAGATGTCAAGGTCGTTCCGAGGCACTGTCTTGCTGACCCAACAATGAAGTTGTATCAATACACAGCAATAGATGAGTTTTCAAGACTTAGGTTTATTTATGGATATGAAGAACAAAGTACTTATTCTTCGGCAGATTTTGCCAAAAGATTGGTCAAGTGGTACAAACGCCATGGTATAACAGTTGAGTGCATACAGACTGACAACGGATTTGAATTTACAAACAGATTCTCTTCAAGCAAACGAAACAAACCAACGTTGTTTGAAATAACTTTGGCGAAGCTTGGCATAAGGCACAAGCTCATCAGACCATACACTCCAAGACACAACGGAAAAGTCGAGCGCAGCCATCGTGAGGATCACAACAAGTTTTATAGCTGCCACAGCTTTTACTCCTGCGCCGACTTAAACGTGCAGTTAACTGCACGTTTAAGTCGCACCAACAACCGTCCTATGCGTCCCTTGAATTGGCTTTCGCCTATCGAATTTTTGAATATTTATTCTGTACAATATCATTGACAAACTTACACATATCACTCTTGTATTCATTCGCCAGTTCGCAGGCTCACTTAACAAATAATTTACAAAATGTTTTAGCACGTTCCACATATTAACAAAGCATTAAATCCGACATAGCCGTTTATGACCGTTTATAATCGTTTATAACCGTTTATAAAGAAAAATAACCAAAATCACACGAAAAGCACTGATTTGGTTGACAATTACCTAAAATTCAATTGTGGTATAATATAATCAGAACATTTGGTATGAAAAAATCAGAAATGCCGCATAAGGTAAGATTTTGTATTATCGGCTTATTTAACAAATAATTTACAAAATGTTTTAGCACGTTCTATATATTAACTCAATATGAACGTGAAATAAAACTAAATAAATCTAAATAAACCTATATAAACCAATATAACCTTTTTACCTTGATTTACGCCGATTTGGTTGACAATTACCCAAAATTCACTTGTGGTATAATATAATCAGAATATTTGGTATGAAAAAATCAGAAATGCCGCATTTTTGATTTAAAGAAGTAGACAGCACCTTGAAAATTGAATCATACGGCAGTGAGAGATACACGTTCGTATTGACGGAACACGAACATACCCGATCGCGGAAACGGCGACTCGGAGGAGAACTGTAATGCCGTATGGGAAATACAAAAATAAAGAAAACAAAGGAGGACAACTTATGAACAATGTTACAGTAACACAGGCATACGAAATGATTTTCAGGAACTATCCCGATGTTGTCGGGGTAAAGGAAGTCAGCAGTATGCTCGGAATGTGCAGTAAGAAAGTTTACGAACTTATCCATAACGGAAAGCTATTAGCAATTCCCTGCGGAAAGAAATTCAAGGTGGCAAAGCTAAGCGTTATTGAATATCTTTTGACCGATACAGCCGCATAATTTTTTGTGGTAAAGTATTGAAATTTTAAGCTGCCTATGGTATAATTTGATCAGTATCAACGGCAGACAGTCTTTCATTGAGGAGGTTATAGTTTATGAAAGCAAGTCTGCAAATAAAAAACGGTGTATACCAAGTCGTTATCGGCTACAAGGACGAGAACGGCAAGCACAAAACCAAGTGGATCACGACAGGTCTGAAAGAGGGAACGGGGAAACGCCGTCTTGAGGAAAGGCGAAAGGAAATTCTTTCCGAGTTTGAAACGGAGTACAACCGCAAACTTTATACGATCCCTCAGAATACTGCTGAACCTGTTGCAAGGTACAAATTTACCGATTTTCTTGATATGTGGCTTGAAACCATAAAGCCGTCTATTGCCCATACGACTTATGTCGGATATTCCAAGAACATTCGCAAGATCAAGAATTATTTCGGAAACGATATTATGCTTGACGAACTGAAACCGATACATATCCAGACTTTTTACAATCAGATGTATGAAAGCGGTTTGTCGGGAAATTCTGTCAAACATCTTCACACGAATATCCGTAAAGCTCTGCAATATGCCGTAAAGATCGACCTTATCCAAACAAATCCTGCGGACAAGACAGAACGTCCCAAATGCGAAAAATTCACCGCGAACTTTTGCAATAAGGACGAATTGACAAGACTTTTCGAGATATTCCAAGGTGACAGAATGGAGTTGTGCGTTCATATCGCGGCATACTACGGACTTCGCAGAAGTGAAGTCGTTGGTCTGAAGTGGGACGCCGTAAATTTTGAGAAAAAGACTATCACGATCAAGCACAAAGTAGTCAACGATTTCGGCGACGGAAAAGAAAAGATAATCGGCGAGGACGATCTGAAAACAGCCGCAAGCCGAAGAACGCTGCCCCTCGTGCCGCACATAGAAAAACTCCTGCTTGCGGAAAAGGACAAGCAGGAGCGCTGTATGGAACTTCTGAAAAGCGGCTACAACAAAGAGTACCTTGATTACATCTGCAAGGACGAGTTCGGAAACCTGATAACGCCTAATTTCATAACCGATCATTTTCGGCATATGATAAAAAAGTGCGGTTTCAAACAAATGCGTTTCCACGATCTGCGGCACTCCTGCGCCAGTCTTTTGCTTGCCAATGGCATATCAATGAAACAGATACAAGAGTGGCTGGGACATTCCACCTACAACGTTACGGCAAATTTTTACAGTCATCTTGACTACAACTCCAAGATAGCGTCAGCGGACGTAATTTCAAGCGTTCTGGGATAACGCAGGATTTTTTAGATATTTTTTAGATAAAAGGCACTGCTCCAATGGGAATTATCTAAAAAATCAAAAAACAAAAATGCTCTCAAATCCCAATTCTGTGAGATTTGAGAGCCTTGGTGCCGGTGGCGGGACTTGAACCCGCACGCCGTCTCCGGCAATGGATTTTGAGTCCACCTCGTCTGCCTATTCCAACACACCGGCAAAATCCACTAAATATTATACAATATCTGAAATGATTTGTCAAGCATAAATTAAGAATTCCCCGACAATTTTTCAAAATTGCCGGGGAATTTTTCTTATTCTCCGAAATTCTGGAGCATTTCTTTCAGTGCGGACGCCTGACCGTTCAGCTCCTGAGAAGCCGCAGCGCTTTCTTCCGCATTTGCCGCAGCGGAGGAAACATAGTCCGCCACAACTCCGATCTTGCTGTTTACATCGTCCATACAGCTGCTCTGATCGTGGGATTCTTCGTTGATCTTTACAATTATACCATCAATTTCGTTGGTGTGTTCAACAACTTTCTTCAGCGAATCGGACGCCGCTTCTGCAAACTTCAATCCGCTGCTTACCGCTTCTGTGGAATGTTCTATCAGCTTGGAAGTCTGTACGGACGCCTCCGCACTCTTGCCCGCAAGGTTCCGCACCTCGTCCGCAACCACCGCGAAGCCCTTTCCTGCCGCTCCTGCGCGAGCCGCTTCTACGGACGCATTCAGCGCAAGTATATTCGTCTGGAACGCAATATCCTCGATAGTTCCGATGATCTTCTTGATCTCTTCGGAAGCTTTTGAGATCTCGTTCATAGCGTCAAGAAGCTTGTTCATCTGCTCGTTGCTGTCCTGAACGGAATTTGCCGTGTCTTTGGCAAGACTCCTTGCCTCGTCCGTTCTGGAAACGTTGTTTGTGATCTTCTCGGAAACGATGTTTACTTCGTTTACAATTTCGTTGATAACTGCCGTCTGCATTGAAACAGATTCCGCAAGCTGATTTGCGCCGTTGGCAACGCCGCCCGCTCCGCCGAATACCGCTTCGGAAGCGCCTTCAATGCCGTCAAATACCTGTCCCAGCGATGAGGAAATATTATCCAGCGAATTCTTGATCGCCGCATAGTCGCCGCGGTATTCAACGTTGGACTCTTTCTTGAAATCTCCGCGGGAAATGCCGTCCAGCCTTGCGGCAATATCTTCTATGTAATCCCGCATAACGCGGTTGTTGACTTCAATTGTCTGACAGACCGCGCCGATCTCGTCATTTCCGCTGTAGTTAAAGGAAACGCTCAGGTCGCCCTGCGAAACTCTCTGAGCCGTCTGCGCAACGTCCTCCAAAGGCTTGAATACCTTTTTGAGGAGAATTGTAAGATATGTGGAAATGATAACGCTGAAAACAAATACCATTATAATGAACAAAACTATTATTGTAGTTGTGTTTCTGTGGTATTCAAAATAGTTAAGAGCGTAGCCCAGTTTCCAGCCGAGAAGATCCATTCCACACTGTGCGAAGTTTACGTTTTTATTGGTATAGTCTTTGAGTTTTATGATCTTACCGGCTTCCATATCGGTGGAATAACCCTGCATAACGTCAGAAAGATTTGTAAAAACGTCACTGCCGCTTGCATCGACCTTAGGCATATATTCCTCGTTTTGGTGAACTATTATATCGCCGCTTTCGGTAACGAGCATAGCGTAGCCGTTTTCGTCAATATGCAGAGAATTGATTATATCCGCGACTTCATCTATGAAAATATCACGTCCGAGCGCTCCGACTACCTGACCGTTCACCTCTATTTTTTTCGCACAGGTGATGACCATTCTGCCTGTTACCGCATCGGTATAAGGATCGGTAACGACAACCCCATCGGAAGCAGCTGCGTTAAGGTACCAGCCTCTTGTTGTAGGATCGAAGCCTTCCGGAGCAGTTGCGCCGCTGGCAAACAAAATACTTTTGTCGGAATAAGCCACATATACTTCAAAGCAGTCGTCATCGCGAGCCAGACAGTCCTGAAGGAACGGCAGACATTCTCCTCTGTTTTCCGCATAACCTCTGTCTACGACTTCATCGCCGATAAATTCCGTAAGAGAGATCTTTTCCTCCAGCCAAGACTGTAATTTCATACTGCAATCTTCCAGCTGAGCGGAAACGGTGCGTTCCATCTGATTCTGATTGGTCAGAGCTGTCAGAAAACACGCTGAAAGCGCCACAATAAGCACAGATATTACCGTTATAAGGTAAATATGTTTTCCCAGTTTGGCTTTCAGTCCTTTGTTCTTATCAAACACAGCCATCACTCCATTTATAATAAAAATTAGCCCTGAGCAAAACACCGAAAAACAAGTAATAACGCAGTTTTGCCGGGATAAAGTTTTCAAATTGTCACTATA
>CANQTP010000105.1 GCA_947626755.1 uncultured Clostridia bacterium | reverse complement strand
TCAACGTGCAGAATTCAACGCATTGAATTCTTTCCTGCAAGGATATTGCCGATTTTTTTGCCAACACCCGAATTGGCAGTTCCCTCTAAAACGTCCATAAGAACGTTTAGCCGTTCCGACATTTCCGAAATGGCAAGAGAACGCTCCGTAAGTTCCTTGACTTTATTCTCCAACTCTCTGATTTTTGCCTTATCTGCGGAAATTTCCTTTTCCAGACTTGCAATTTTATCATCTTTTTCCACGCTCTCATCTTCAAGTCTGCGTGCTATTTTACACTGTCTTTCAAATGCAGCTTTTTCGTCCTCAAAAGACTCTTTAAGTTTGATCGCTTTGTTGATAAGTTGGATATTGCCGTCTGTGGGCATCAGCAATTCCTGTGCTTTTTGGTTGAGAAACATCTTTCCGTTTTTTCGGTAAATGCAGTTCCGCATTTCTTTGGATTTTCTGCAAATTTTGGCATACACGCCTTGCTGTGAGATGTGATGTTCTTTTGCAAACTCCTTAACGGTCATTAACTTTTCGCTCATTGTCGTTATCCTCCTGCGTTAAGATTTTCAAGAGAAACATCATTTGGTATTTTTCGCAAAAATGCTATAAGTTCCTGCGTGGAGATTTTCTTTTCTCTGCAAATCTTGAAAAGTTCCTTGTTTTCCAGTTCCGCAATTTTTGTGTTATTGTCCGAAATACGTTTTTCAATGTCCTTGCTCTTTTTCCTTGCGGCAGTCTGCTGTTCAAGAAGTTTTTTCTGCTGTGTGTAACATTCTTTCAGCCTGTCCGTGTCGGAGCGTTTCGGTTTGGGCGGTTTGTTCGGCTCTTGCGGAATAGCGGTTGTTGATAAGATTTCAGTGTTCATAGTTCTGTCCTCCTTAAAAATTTTTGATTACTTCGTGCTTGTCCGTTCCTGCTCCTCTAACCAAGCAAGAAATTTTTCTTTTCTGATAAACTTCCTCTTGCCTATACGAATGACAGGAACGTCCTCACGGTTCAGAAACGCATATGCCATTGAACGTGAAAATTCGAAATTCTGCAGATCCTCCGCTGTGAGCATTTCCGTTGTGTTGTTGTTTTCGTACATAATGATCTTCCTTTCAAATTTTCTATTCGGCTGTTGAGCCTATCTCAAGTATACCGCCGCAAGTCCGAAAACACAATATCTGAGAATGTTTTTCCGCATCATTCGAATGTGTAAGTACAGTCATTCATCATAAGTATTCGGCGTATCTGCGTGATTTGCTTGACTTTTCCCGAAAATTATGATAGAATGATATTCATAGGTTTTAACCGTACACATTCTTATGTATTTTGTCGAAAGGAAGTTGTTTATGAACACCCTAAAAATACCTTTTTCTGCTAAAACTGCCGTTATCGGCATAAGTTTTGATGTTCCGAACCAAAAAGAAACCGTTGTTATCGGAAATCCCGACTCCGTGAAACGCTTCTTTGTTTCGGGACTTACGGATAATGATATTGATTTCCGCACAAGGAAGTTGGGGACGCTTATTGACGAGATGAACGAACTTGCTCTTTCTGCGGACGGTGACAAAATTCAAAAAGTGATCTCCGCATCTTCGGGACTTTGCAGCGTTATCGGAAAAGGCAAGGGCAACAAGTCCGCCGAAAATTTCAAGAATGAGTTGTTTGAACTTTACGACAATTCAGCAAATGCAAATATGCTTTTCAATTACATAATTTTCTTTGTTCTGACAAATTTTGATCTTAACCACAAGGCACTCAGCGGAGAGTTTCACATTTCGGTAAATCAGATGAAAAAGTCTGCGGAGAAATTTGCGGAACAGTACAATGCCTGCATTTCGGATATGCTCCTGCCGTTTCGGAATCTGCCTGTTGTCCCCGAAAGCAAAGTGCGGTATTGGGATATTGACAAGCAGATAAATTCTCCGTCAAATGAACTTATCCTGCACGTTTACTATTCACATATCGGCGGAACATGGCAAACAGGTTACGCTGCGGAAAACTCGTTCCTTGCAATTCTGCGAGTATACGTTGACATACTGAAACAGGCGAATGTAGTTGTGAGGAATTGCGCTGTTTGTCATAAACTTATCCTTTCCGATCGCGCGAACACCTCGGCGGTCTGCGGAAGTGATAAGTGCCGGAGAGAACAGCACCGCCTGACGACAAACACCATTCGCAAGCGTAACAAAGAAAATCCGATACAAGACTTTTACGATACTTTCTCACGGAACTGCTCCAACCTCCGCAGAAAATTCGGGGATAACCTTTCCGCTCGGAAACGGTTTGATGATGAGTTTCAAAAGATACGCACCGAAGCGTTGGCAATAAAAAAAGGACTGTCCGAAAACAGTCCTAATAGTGAAATATATGCTTTTTCAGAGTTCCTTGTGGCAAAGGAGAATGAGTTGCGGGAGTTGGCGGAGGAGTTGGTGAAATAGTGTCATTTTTGAAAATTTGTGTAAAGTTGCAAATTTGCCACTAAAGTTTATGTGAATATAAATGTCATTATTTTTTGTTCAAAAACAATGTTACAACTACACAATAAATAATATTATATTTTCACCCCGCAATTACCCACATAAAAATACACCAAAATGTTATACAATGTATTATAATTGCGCACAATGAAATAATTGCATAAATTAAATAACTTATAAAGTGTTTGGATGTTGACGTTTTCAATTTATACATTGAACGCAAGGCTGCAATTGCATAAAATAGATTTGCAAATGAAATCAAAAAACATGCTACCTGAACAAAAAAGTTATTGTGAGTAAGCCACAATGTACTCAGCATTGGGTTATTCCAAATTAACTTTCCTATATCTTTGCTGACCAAAGGAAGCCAAAATATTAAAGTCCATATTAAGTTTAATAGCAAAAAGGAAAGTATAATCACCATGATTATTTTATCACGCTTACATTTCATTGCATTTTCTCCTTTTTATTAAAGTATAATATTAATATACTCTAAATTTGCTATTTTTTACATAACAATATGTCACAGGAAAAAACATTATCCGTATTTTGAATGTTTTAATTCAAAGATCGCATCGTTAATTTCTTTTTTTAATGAACTGTCATTGGTTTCAATTGCACTTAAATAATCAATATATTTAGGTTGGAGTGAAAAACCTAATATGATCACTAATATATCAAAAATATCTGAAAATTGTTCATTATTGAAGACCTCTATTAAGGGTTCAAAATTCACTAAATTGATTCCGGTTCTTCCTACACCCCTTTCTAAGGCATCTAATAAATGCTCAAATGTTTCCCTGTCTTTCTGTATTTCATGAGAAGTACACTTTAAAATTATAGAATTCATTAACATCATGAATTCATGTGCATCGATCTTGGCATACGAATCAAATAAATCTATTATTTGCTCTGTAACATCAAAAAGCACCTCTTTATCAGATGAGTTTAAGTTAGCTATATAATTTTCTATTTCCATTTTGATCCTCCTACATTCCATATGGTGGTATATGCGTCGAATTTATTTCCATAGGCAACACCGTATAATATCGCGCAAAAGAAAAGCCATTACAAATTCAAAAAAGAACCGCAAAGTTTACCCTGACTTGCTTGATCTTTGTTAATATAAGTGCCTGCCTAATTTCGCCAAATGAACCACAAGCACAAGCTATATGCTGATAACAAATATATCACATTTTATATAAAATGTCAATAGAAATTTAAAATTTTTCTCAAAACTGAATTTATTGGTTTGTTCAGACCACAAGGGAAAATTTGTTTGTATCTGTACTGATGATACAAGTAGGTCTGTTCTGTTGTTTTGCTGCTATATGGAAAACGACTTGCAGGAGTTGGCGAAAAAAATAAAAACCACTCTTATTTATTAAATATAAAACAATGGTACACTACTTATCTATTAGGGAACAAGTAATGTACCACTGCTATTGGAAAACGAAGTATTTCAGTAAATAGTATTTATTGTAGCTCTAAATCTAATGCCATCCTGATACCCCCAAAAACCAGCAATATCATAGTTTGTATCAGGATTTTCGCTCATCTTTTGCATAAGGATGTCATAATCATTTTTTATTGTTTCAAAGTACATATCCAAACTACTAACAGACATATTATTTTCAAACGGAAATTCACTATACTGAAAATTTGCCTCTTCAATATAAACTCCGTCATCAACCCTGCTGAATGTATTCCTTATGTCATCGGTATATTCTCCAAAACATATAACGCCGTCTTTGATTGGACATAAGTAATCTGTAGACCAATATTGAGGATATGTCATTCCCTTAATTTTTTTTTCGTCTTTGAGTAGTAAATCTCCAAAAGTTTTACGGTTTTCACTCATATACATCATTATTTCATCTGCATCACTAACCCAATCTTCGAAAATTGCAGGAATTGCTATATCAAGCGACTGACCTTGTTTAACATTATATCCTTCAAGTTCGTCCCAATATATTTTTTGGGGAGTGACATTGAGTATAATAAACTCCTTGCCGCAGTATTTGTCAGTGTATTTTGTTATTTCCTCGGGATATAAATCGGTCGTATCGCTTTGCACTGTTTCAGACAGAAATTCGCTTTCAAATATTTCTTCTAATTTTGATGTAGTTGTTTCATTGCTCGTTTGCTGTTCTTGCAAACTTGATATAGATATTGTTTCAGTTTGGTTTTGTGAATATTGCTCAGAATTCGTAGAAAATGTTTGTTGAGTTTCAGGTGGAATAGAATTTTGATTATCCATATTATTCTCCTGTTGATTTATAACTGTAGATGTTGTCAAATCAGTATTATTTCTTGATATGTCAGAATTTTTATTTATGTTGTTCTCACTTTTACATCCTGTCAAGATAACAAGTGAAAAAAAGCTTGCAATTAGTATTTTAGCTTTCTTCATTACAGTTACTCCTTCCTTTCAGATTATCTGATGATTTTTTCATCTACTCATATAATCTGTTTTTTGCCCTTAAGGGACAGTTTTGACAACAAAATACAATTATTCTACATTATGCACAGATTCCGCCAATTTAATTAGTTTGTTTTTACCAACATTACTTATGATTTGAAAAATATAACTACCATTATCCCAAGAAACAATATATTCATTGTCACCCAAATCAATAATATACCCGTCATTTCCGTTTATTTCAATATACTCTAACAAATGATTTTCTGTATTTAAATTGACATCATATTTTGATTTTACATATTGAGTAAAAGAAATATATTCGTTATCATTATAAAATTCATGACTAATAAACGGTGACCAATCAAACACCTCATCTTCATAAACTAATTCAAATCCATGTGGAATATCTATTATATAAATCGTTTCAATTGATGTAGGAGCATCTTCATACTGCGATATAATAATTATTTTCCGTATCTTACGTTGTTGAACAACTGCATAAGAGACGCCCTGTCGATCTTGCAGTATTTATTGATGTACTCATTGATCGCAGACTTGAAATCAGCTTTAAGTTCTTCACTTGTTATAGACATAGTTCTTTCATACTCTTTGAACGACATTGAACGGTCGTGACTGACCTTAAATAATGCGGCTGTTTCTTCAGCACAATCGGCAGCGTGTTCCATTTGCTCCGCTATGCCTTCGTTAAGGTAATCGTATTCCTCCTTGGTGAATTTTCCCTCGGCATACGCTGTGTCAAGACGTTTTGCCATATCACCATAATACTTGGCAATACTCTCCTTTGTGGGAATGCTGCTGCCGTTGCAGATAGCCATAAGACTTCTTGTGCTTATAACCATATTGGTATATTTGTCATTAAAATCAATGTCATTTGACCGCACTAAACGGTCAGATGTTTTCGCTTTGTCATAAACTTTTCCGCCCGAATATTCAAAACTGTCTCTCGATTTAATTGCGCTTTTGTCGCCTTTATTCAATTTGATTTTTTGCATTGTTTCGGGATCAATATTGCTCGATCCGGTAAATTCAACAGTATTTTTGCCGATGTCAAAAGGTTCGTTTAAATCAACAAATTTAATGTTTTTTGTATCGCCCGCACTTTTTGAACCATTGGGGAAATCAAGTCCCGTCAGAGTTTTATAAAGCTCTCTGTTGCTCATACTTGTAATTTCCATATTCATACCTCCATTAATGTGCATTTTAAACTAAGCCATAATACTTATTTACCGTATCTTACGTTGTTGAACAACTGCATAAGAGCAGTTCTGTCGATCTTGCAGTATTTTTCCACATAATCGCTTATCATTTGTTCCCGTTCAGCCATAAATTCCTCGGAAGTCATATTTTTTTGCCTGTGAATGACCTCCATAGCGGCTTCATATGAGAGACTCCCTCTCTCTTTGCCAAGGGCGTGAGATGCTTTTTTGCGTTCATACAAACCGGCATCTTTTTCAACTTGACTTGTTATCATTTCATTAAGCTCGTCGAACTCTTCTTTAGTAAACTTGCCCTCTGCGTATGCCTCGTCAAGACGTTTTGCCATAGCACCGTAATATTCCGCAATACGCTCTTTTGTCACAACGCCATTAGTATATCCACGCTCCAATTCTAATTGAATATCACTATCCATAAAATTGACAGCGTCTTTAGCATCATAAGGGATAAATTCTAAAATCGTTCTATTTTTACCGCCTGTTGTGCCTAAATCATAAGTCTGATAATCAATTTTTCCGGACGATACAAAGCGGTCAGCATTTTGTTCACTTGAAAGATCCTTGTAAACGGACAGGCTTTTTACATTCAAAGCCTTTTCCGATAAAGTTACCTTATCGTCATTTTCAGCTGCTTTTTCAGCACTTTTATTGTCAGGTGTATAGTTAGGCTTGTAATGCCCCACTAATGTTTTGTAAAGTTCGTTTCGGTTCATACTTGTTATCATAAAATTTCCTCCTTTATAAAGTTTCCCTTATAATATATATCGGCAGGAACTTCAAAAACTTTAGGGTAATTTAACAAATTTCGATATATATTGCACAATTTTTGCCGATTTTTAGACTTAGAAAGCAGATAAAACTAAAATTGCTTTTCATCTGCCTCTATATAAAAGACACATTAAAAAGGAAAATCACGTCAAAAAATTTTTATTTTTCTAAATTTTCGGCGATTTTAACAAGTTCGTCTTCGGATAAATGTGCATAAATGCCAAAAAAATATCCGTCTTTATACCAGATAAGTTTATTTGTAAAATCATCGTCACTACTTTCATAATAATGATATAGCCCTGAGCAAAACACCGAAAAACAAGTAATAACGCAGTTTTGCCGGGATAAAGTTTTCAAATTGTCACTAT
>CANQTP010000104.1 GCA_947626755.1 uncultured Clostridia bacterium | reverse complement strand
GCTATGATCCTTGCGGACGGACTTCTGGGTCAGATGATGGAACCCGTTACTTTCCCCGAAATTTCCGCAAAGCAGGTGGAAAAGCCTTGGGCTGCAAACGGTCACGGAAACAAGAGAAAACACAATATAATCAATTCTCTGTTCTTACAGCCCGACGTTCTGGAAAAATCCGTCCGCGACAGATTTGAAAGATACGCCGAGATAAAGGAAAAACACGCAGAAGCGGAACTTTACATGACAGACGACGCAGAAGTCGTTGTTACCGCATACGGTGCAACTGCCCGTGTTGCAAAATCCGCCGTTAATATGGCAAGAGAACAGGGCATAAAGGCGGGACTTATCCGCCCCGTCACGCTCTGGCCTTTCCCCGTAAAGCAGATAAACGAGGGTTCAAAGAACGCTCACACTCTCCTTTGCGTTGAGATGTCCATGGGACAGATGATAGATGATGTAAAGCTTGCAATAAACTGCTCCAAGCCTGTTGAGTTCCTCGGAAGAACAGGCGGAGTTATCCCCAAGCCCTCCGAGGTATTTGAGGAAATTAAAAGACTTGCAGGAGGTGCTAAGTAATGGCTGTTGTATTTGAAAAACCAAAGGCATTAGCGGATATAACTTTCCACTACTGCCCCGGCTGTACTCACGGCATAATCCACCGCCTTGTTGCGGAAGTTATAGACGAAATGGGCATTGAGGGCGAAACTATAGGCGTTTGCCCTGTAGGCTGTTCGGTAATGGCATACGATTATTTCAACTGCGATATGATCGAAGCCGCTCACGGACGCGCTCCCGCCGTTGCAACCGGCGTAAAGAGAACTAACCCCGATAAGTATGTTTTCACATATCAGGGCGACGGCGACCTTGCGGCTATCGGTACTGCCGAGACCGTTCATGCCGCCACAAGAGGAGAGAACATCGTTGTAATTTTCGTAAATAACACAACTTACGGAATGACAGGCGGACAGATGGCGCCTACCACACTCCCCGGACAGGTTACGCAGACCACGCCTTATGGACGTGACCCCGAACTTGCAGGTTATCCCGTAAGAGTCTGCGAAATGCTTGCGACTCTCAGCGGAACGGCTCTTGCACAGAGAGTTGCGGTAAACTCCGTTCCCCATATAAGAGAAGCAAAGAAAGCCATTAAAAAGGCTTTTGAGAATCAGCGCGACAAGAAGGGATTTTCTATTGTAGAAGTTCTTTCCACCTGTCCTACCAACTGGGGACTTTCTCCCGTGGACGCTTTAAAACGTCTTGAAAATGAAATGATACCTTACTACCCTCTTGGCGTTTACAAGGACACAAACGCATTCCCTAAAAAGGAGGCTGAATAACTATGACTCACGACATACTTTTAGCAGGATTCGGCGGACAGGGAATACTGTTTGCGGGAAAGATACTTGCATATTCGGGACTTATGGACGAAAAGGAAGTTTCCTGGCTGCCGTCCTACGGACCTGAAATGCGCGGCGGTACCTGCAATTGTTCGGTATGCATTTCCGACAAGCCTATCGGTTCTCCGCTTGTGCTTGAACCGACCATACTCATTGTAATGAACACTCCGTCCATGGAGAAATTCGCGGGAGCGGTAAAGCCGGACGGTGTAATTGTTTCCGACAGCACAATGGTAGACGTTAAGACGGACAGAACGGACGTAAGAGCGTTCTACATACCCGCAACGCAGCTTGCCACGGATAACGGACTTCAGGGCGGCGCGAACATGATCTTGCTTGGAAAAATGTTTCGTGAAACGGGAATAGTTTCAATGGATATTTTCAAGAAAGCCGTTGAAAAGGTAGTTCCCGCAAAGAAAGCCGCTCTTGCGGCAAACAACCTGAAAGCCGTTCAGATAGGAATGGACTACGAGGGATAATGAAGATCGCCTGCACGGCTGTGCAGGCGATACTTTATTTCTGTCCGTAATAGGCGTTTGCGCCGTGTTTCCGAAGATAATGTCTGTCAAGAAGTTCCTGCTGCATAGGCTTTATCTGCGGGTTTATCCCCATGGCGTGATAATTCATGAACGCCGCTTCTTCAAGAACGACTGCGTTGTGAACAGCTTCCGCGGCGGTCTTTCCCCATGCGAAAGGTCCGTGGCTTTTTACCAGGACTGCAGGTATGGTCAGCGGGTCAACGCCTTTGAACGCTTCAATTATCACCGTTCCCGTTTCTTTTTCATATTCGCCGTTTATCTCGGCGGGGGTCATGGCGCGGGTGCAGGGGATCTCTCCGTAAAAATAGTCCGCGTGGGTAGTTCCCAGAGGGAATATGCCTTTTCCCGCCTGCGCAAAGGAAGTTGCCCAACGGCTGTGGGTGTGGACTATTCCGCCCACATTTTCAAATGCTCGGTAAAGTTCAAGATGTGTGGGAGTGTCACTGGAAGGTTTGTATTTCCCTTCGGCGACCTTTCCCGTTGAAAGCTCCACAACTACCATATCTTCCGCTTTCATGCCGTCATATTCCACGCCCGAAGGCTTTATTACCATCATTCCGCTTTCGCGGTCAACGGCGGAAACATTTCCCCATGTGAATGTTACAAGCCCGTACTTGGGAAGCATCAGGTTTGCTTCCAGCACTTCTTTTTTCAGATCTTCAAGCATTTTGCTCCGCTCCTTTTAAAATTTTCTCCGCAGGGAGTCCCTCATTATAGCGTTTCATAAATTCCGCAAAACCCTTTGCTCCGCGTTCATCGGGAGAGAGGGTGATTTTTTTGCTTTCCGCAAAGACTTTTTTGTCAAGCCAGTCCGCAAGGGAAAGTTCTCCGCCGTCCGTCATATAAGCCGCAAGGAGAGCGATCCCCCATGCGCCGCCTTCTCCCGCAGTTTCTGTTACCGAAACCGAAGTCCCCAACGCGTCCGCAAGGACTTGCTGGGCGGCGTTCCTGACTTTGAAAAGTCCGCCGTGGGCAGTTAAATTTTTCAGGGAAATTTTCTCTTTTTCAAAAAGAATGTCCATACCTGTTTTTAATGCCGCAACTGTGGAATAAAGCTGCGCTCGGAAGAAATTTCCGAGAGTGGGTTCGCTGTCGGGAGTTCTGAAATACATCGGTCTGCCTTCCGCAACTCCTGCAACGGGTTCGCCCGAAAGGAAATTGTACGCGGTGACTCCTCCGCAGTCGGGAGAAGCCTTCATGGCGTTTGTGTACAACATTTCATAAAGTGCGGACTTGTCGAGCGGATTTCCCGAAAGTTCCGCAAATTCTCCGAACATCTTCACCCATACGTCTATTTCCGAACAGCAGTTGTTGCAGTGGACCATTGCCACAGGCGCGCCGTCGGGAGTGGTGACAACGTCTATTTCTGGGTAAACGCCTTTAAGCGGATCTTCAAGAACAGGCATTGCAAATACCGAAGTTCCCGCAGAAACATTTCCCGTTCCGGGACGGACGGAGTTTGTGGCAGTCATTCCCGTTCCCGCATCGCCTTCGGGCGGGCAAAGGGGTATCCCCGCTTTTAAATTTCCGCTTTCATCAAGGAACGCCGCGCCGCTTTCCGTCAGGAAAGATCCGCTTTCCCCAGCATCGGCAACAGTGGGGAGAACTTCGCGGAGCGGACGTTCAAACCCATGTTCGCGTAAAAGCTTTTCGGTCTTTTCCAGCATATTTTTATCGTAATCTTTTCCGCTTACGGGGAAAATTCCCGACGCTTCTCCTACGCCGACAATGCGTTTTCCCGTAAGGAGAAAATGCACATATCCCGCCAAAGTGGAAATATAAGCTATCTGCGGAACGTGTTCTTCTTTATTTAATATAGCCTGATAAAGATGTGAAATGCTCCACCTTTGCGGAATGTTGAACCCCAGCAGTTCGGTGAGTTCCGAAGCGGCTTGTTCCGTGGTGGTACAGCGCCATGTCCTGAACGGTACAAGCAGCTTTCCGTCCTTGTCAAAAGCCATATATCCGTGCATCATTGCGGAAACTCCCATAGCTTTTACCGAAGTAAGGGGAACGCCGTATTTTTTCTTTACGTCCGCCGCAAGGCTTGCAAAGCAGCTTTTCAGACCGCTGTGAATATCTTCGAGGGAATACGTCCAGAAATTGTTCTCGAAACGATTTTCCCAGTCCGCCGAGCCTTCTGCAATGGGGATATAATTATCGTCCGTAAGAACAGCTTTTATTCTTGTAGAACCAAGTTCGATCCCAAGAAAAGTCTGTCCGTTCCCGATCTTTTCCGTCATATTGATACCGCCTTTCAGAGTTTATAATTAATTATAACATTCGTGAAAGCAAAAATCAATACCGAAGAGAAAGGCACGGACAAAATTTTCCGCATATAATGTACCAAGATCTACAAGGAGATGATATTTAAGAAATGCCAACTGTTTTTCTGAGTCCTTCCACACAGGAGTGGAATAAATATATAAACGGCGGCACCGAAGAAGAATACATGAATATAGTTGCCGACAGAATGGAGCCCTATCTCCGCTCCTCGGGGATAGAATTTGTCCGCAACGATCCCGCGCGGGGAGCGGCAGGAGCGATCGCCGATTCAAATGCGGGAAATTACGATGTACACCTTGCTCTGCACACAAACGCAGGCGGCGGAGATTTTTCAGGGAAGCTCCAAGGCATAGATGTGTACTACTCGCCTTATTCCTATTTCAGCCGTCAGCTTGCGGCAATAACGGCAAATAATTTTGAATATATCTATCCCGACCCCGACAAAGTGAGGATACTTCCCACCACTTCTCTCGGAGAGGTGAGCCGCACCCGCTCCGCTGCAATACTTGCCGAGATAGGCTATCACGACAATTACACCGATGCGGAATGGATAAAGTCAAATCTTACACCTATTGCAAGAAGTCTTGTGCAGTCACTCTGCGATTATTTCGGGATACCTTTTGCGGAAGCCGAACCTGTCCGCACGGGAAGGGTCAGCGCGGACGGTTCAAATCTGAACATAAGAAATTTCCCGTCCACAGATGCGCAGATCCTTGGCACTATCCCCGACGGAGCGGCGGTAACGGTCTATGGCAGAACGGGGAATTGGTATGTTGTGAAATATGATGACATTACCGGGTATTCCTACGCGGACTATATTGTTTTTTAAAATTAAACGGAGACACATTGAAACAAAATGCGTCTCCGTTTTTACTATCTTGCGGGATCAGTTCCCGCCGTCAAGAACATCGCTTACAATGTCCTCTGCACCCGTTACAACATCTTCTGCCATGTCGTTGACATCGGTGCCAAGTTCTTCAAGAAATCCGTCGCCGTCAACGTCGCCCGTTTCCGAATGTTTCTCGGACTCGCTCGGCGTTGTCGCTTCGGTGGTTGTCTGACTTTGTGATGTGGTCGTTGTGGACTCATTTCCGCTTCCGCTGCTGCCGTCGGAAGAACATCCTGCAAGCATAGCCGCGGCAGCAAGCAGTGCGGAAACCGCTGAAATTACTTTTTTCATATTAGCTTCCTTTCCCGCAGGGGTTATGCTTTCTGCGTCATGCTATCCGTCCTGTGCAAATCTCTAACGCGGTTTTGTACCGGACGCTTCATTTCGCATATTGATCTTCGGGATACTGTTCCGAATATTCCGTGCGGTGCGTCATAAGACGTTTGGCGGCATCGTAATATTCGGGCGGAATGGTATAGCGCTTTCCCTGTACCTCTATAACATATCCGTTTTCCGCGACAATATTCCTCGGCTGAGCGTGCCTTATTATGTCAAAATAATCACGGTCCATGATCGCATCAAGGTAAATATTCTTTTCATCGCTATAAACAAGATATAAATTCCTTGAATACTGGGGATAAATTTCACCGTCGCCCGTTGCTCCGATAAGATCGCGCCATTCATCGGCGGAACATATCATAGGCGATTTAATATAATCCGAAGCGAAAGCTTTCATTATCTCCCCGTCCGAAAGATCCTCAAGATGCACCGCTCTCAGGTCGTAAGCCGCAAGAACGCTGAGAGTATTTTCAAAGGACGCAGGGAAAATTATCCGCGTATATCCCATAGTAAGAATGTAAATTTCGGTAAGTTCGGAATGATAATAATTATCTTCATTAATAGCCATAATATCCTTGATATATGCGTCACGGACATTTTCAAAAAAGTCATGATTGTACAGATAATATGAGGACGCGCTTTGTTCGGGAACAGAAATATTTTGGAGAGAAAGCGTTACCTTCGCCCGATCGTCATCGTAATTGCGATCCGCATTTTTATTATCTGTGTCAAGATATGCTCGTATGTCGTCCTTGACAGTACCGAACATCTCCTTGGCTTCTTCCGCAGC
This sequence comes from uncultured Clostridia bacterium, assembly GCA_947626755.1. Lineage (GTDB taxonomy): Bacteria > Bacillota > Clostridia > Oscillospirales > Ruminococcaceae > RGIG8773. The sequence continues at coordinate 1,115 of CANQTP010000104.1, read as the reverse complement.
CTGATCTTTGAACTCGTCCGAAAGATCTATGCAGGATAATTCCGCATATGCCGACGGCGTTACATCGCTGTAATATCTTCTGATGTGGAGACCGTTCTTCAGCTTGTAATCAATTCTCAAAGCGTATGAAATACCTGCCGCGTTCTCATTTTCCTCTTTGTGTTCTTCAAGAACGATATTTTGCGCGTTTATTACCGCTTCTATGTTCTGCTGTTCGGAAAGAGTTACCGTTTCAAGGAAATTGAGATCGCCAAAAAATCCGTTATAATCAATTGTCACCGAATCAACGCTTTTTTCCGAGGGAACATTATATACCGCTCCGAAACCTTCTGTTTTGTTTGCGGCAAATACAAGAGCAAATGAAAACGCCACCGTGGCAATATATTTTATTCCGCTGAGCCAGAATTTTCTGAAACCGCGGTTTGCCACAACTTCAAATATCATGTAAATTACTGCCGTTACGATCATTGTCGGAATGAGCGATATTCCGCCGTCTTCAAGCAGAACAAATACGCAGAATATGATCCCCGTTATCATGATGTAATATACAAGTTTGAAAACAAAAGGCTTTGAGACCTGTTCCGCACGGCGTCTGCGGTAGAGGAAAAACGCCAGAGCGCCGAATGCAATTGTCACAAGCAGGAAAATTACTGCCCATACCCATGTTTTTATATAACCGGCCTGAATAATATTTCCACCGTCGTCCATTTCCAATACAGCTCTGTATATTCCGCCTGCGGGGCATACGCAGGATATGACATTCACCATAGGAATGTCTGCAGCAAGCCCAAATTGAGAAGTATACAAAGAATAGAATGCCGCAAGTATCGTAAGCGGAATTACTCCGTTTATTATGAGAGAATATGCTATGCACTCGAATTTACTTCCGCAGCAGACGGTAACAAGCACTGTCAGGGTGTAGAGCATTACCATTGTAAGGATACCGCATAAAAGCAGTCTGAAATAATACGGCACGACTTCGTGGAAATAATCGCATACATATGTTATTCTTGTCGGTTCGGGGTAATAATTAAAAACATATTCAAAGGTTTTTCCGTCCATGAATACAAGTCCGCAGCACATAAGAATGATGCCTATTACCTGTGCCGCAAGGA
>CANQTP010000103.1 GCA_947626755.1 uncultured Clostridia bacterium | reverse complement strand
ACTGGAAATACTGAAAACGGCAAAGGAACGAAGGATAAGTACGGCTGCGGAGACCTGCGGCTGCTGTGATAAGGAAACACTGCGCAAGGCTGCCGTATTTCTCGATCATATCATGTTTGATGTTAAAATTTTAGACGAGCAAAAGCATATAAAATACACAGGCAGTCCAAACCGAACCATACTGGAAAACCTTGAAATGCTTTTTGATGAATTTCCCGAATTGCATAAATGTATCAGAACGCCTGTTATTCCGACTGTGAATGATACCGAAGATGATATTGCGGCAATAGCGGGATTTCTAAAAGGCAGAAATAATTATACTTATGAATTGCTGCCGTATCATCGTTTCGGACAGGGAAAATATAAATTACTTGGCAGGAGTTATCCGAATTTGCCCGAAAGCATTGATGAGATCAGATTTCAAAAGCTGAAATTATTGACAGAATAACTGCAAAACAGTGCAGAACTGTTTAAGGCGATACCGCACAAAGGCTTAGCCGGTCATTTGTGCGGTGTTGCATTTAAAATTCATATTTGCCGCACGAATTTTAAAAAATATCGGTATGAAAGTAGTTGAGAACGTGAACTGGAATTATAAACAGCCTGTTGAAATTATTTTTGGCAGCGGAAGGCTGTCCGAGCTGGAAAAGACGGTAGGAAAGGCGAAAGCTCCTCTGGTCGTCAGCGATCCGACCTTTGTCAGAAACGGACTTGCAGGGAAAATACTTTCCGTTATAGGCGGAGAGGTGTTCGGTAATATATCGGCAAATCCCGATGTTTCCGAAGTAAACGAGTGCGCCGAGCTGATACGCAAAAACAATTCCGATGTTATTATAGCGCTTGGCGGAGGAAGTACTCTCGACCTTGCAAAAGCAGCGTCATTGGCAGTAAAGGATATTTCGGTCTATCACGGAACAGGTAAAGACGTACCGTCAGAGCATATTCCGGTGATCGCTGTTCCCACAACATCGGGAACGGGCAGCGAGGTCACCTGTGTATCGGTTTTGACAGACCGCAGCCGCGGAATAAAAGCGCCGATAGTTTCCGAAAGCTTTTATCCTAAAGCCGCACTTATCGACCCCGAGCTTACTCTTTCCGTTCCTCCTGATGTTACAGCGTCAACAGGGATAGATGTATTATGTCATGCTGTGGAGGGTTATTGGAGCAAAGGGCATCAGCCGATATGTGACGCGCTTGCTGTCGGGGCAATTCGTTTGGTGTTTGAGTTTCTTCCGGTTTGTTACGCAAAGCCGCAGGATAAGTATGCAAGAGAAAAACTTTCAGAAGCATCGGTCATGGCAGGACTTGCATTTACCTTGCCAAAAACGACTTCATCTCACGCCTGCTCTTTTCCGCTTACGAATATATATCATATTCCTCACGGCGAGGCGTGCGGACTGACTTTGGACTATTTCACAAGGATCAATGCGGCAGACGAGAGAACAGTGAAGCTCGCAGAGCTTTTAGGATATGACGGTGCAGATGAACTTGCAGATGCGATATACGATCTGAAAAAAAGTCTTCGACTGCGGACGAGTCTTGCAGATCTGAACCTTGACGACAGTCAGATATCCGAGCTTGTCCGTCTGAGCCGCCATCCGAACATGGAGAACAATCCGATCAGCATAACCGATGAGATACTGACGGATATGTATAAAAAATTAAGCAGCTGAAAGGAAGATCATTATGTCTGATATTACGAGAGAAGAAGTTATAGAGTATGATAAAAAGTACAACCAGCACCCGTGGCTTACAGGTACGGCAGACGCGATCCCGATAGAACGTGCAGAGGGGATATATTTCTGGGATTATAACGGAAAGAAATATTATGATATGTCCTCACAGCTTGCAAATGTAAATCTCGGTTACGGAAACAGGGATATAATTCGGGCGATACAAAAACAGGTGGAGATATTGCCGTATATAGCGCCCGCTCATGCGTCGGGACCTCGTTCGGAGCTTGCGAAAATGCTTATAGATATTGCTCCTGACAATATGGCAAAGGTGTTTTTTACCTGCGGAGGTTCGGATGCTAACGAAGCGGCTATCTATGCCGCAAGAACCTTTACCGGAAGGAGCAAGATCCTTTCAAGATACAGAAGCTATCACGGTTCAACGTTAGGCTCGGGTAATCTCTCGGGCGATCCGAGAAGATTTGCACTTGAAAAACCTGCGGCAAGCGGATTTCTTAAATTCTTTGACCCGTATGTTTATCGCTCTGATATAAAATTCAATAATGATGAAGAAGCATCAGCCTATTATCTTGGTTTGCTTGAACAGCAGATACAGTATGAAAGCCCGGATCAGATAGCCGCCATAGAGGTCGAAACCATCACCGGTGCAAACGGTGTTATCATTCCTCCGAACGGCTATTTGCAGGGACTCAGAAAGCTCTGCGACAAATACGGCATACTGCTGATCTGCGATGAAGTAATGGCGGGATTCGGCAGGACCGGAAAAATGTTCAGCTTTGAGCACTGGGGCATAAAGCCCGATATTATCTCGTTTGCAAAGGGCGTGACCTGCGGTTATGTTCAGCTTGGCGGGATCATCATAAGCAAGGAGATCGCAAAATATTTTGAGGACAAGGTGTTCCTTTACGGTCTTACCTACAGCGGTCATTCTCTTGCCTGCGCTGCTGGAGTGGCAAGTGTTAATTACTACTCGGAGCATAAGATACTTGACCATGTAAATGAAGTCGGCAAGGTATTCGGCGAACTGCTTGAGGAGATCAAGGAAAAGCATAAATGCGTGGGTGATGTACGCTATATCGGTCTTTTCGGAGCAGTAGAGCTGGTGAAGGATAAAGAAAAAAGGACTCCTATCGTGCCTTACGGATATGATGAAAAGAAAACTATGGCGCAGATACAGGGAATGCTGAAAGAACGAGGATTTTCGGCGTTCGGACGTGAGAACAATATCAACGTAACACCGCCGCTTATTATTACGGAGGAAGAGCTCAGAGAGGCATTTAAGATACTTGATGAGGTACTTACCATAGTCGATAAGGAGTTTATTTGACATAAAAAGCTGCCTGTTATTCGGTCTGTAAAATTTGATTTACAGGCTGTGATAATATCATCAAAATTAGGAGAGGGTAATTATGAGAATAAAACGATGTTGTGTTTGCTGTAAATGATCTGTACTGAAAGGATCGAAGCAGATCACTGTGATCAACAATAAAATTTATAATTTGTGGAGGAATGACTTATGAAGAAAACTAAAATAATATCCGGTTTGCTGACGCTTGCGTTTGTTTTATTGTCACTTGCCGGATGTGCATCAGAAGGCACAGCAAATGGATCAAGTGTGTCAAATACAGAAAGCAGCGGATCGTCTTCAAAAGAGGATAGTTCCGAGAAGGAAAAAGTAGATCTTCACCTTGCGGATATGAGTGTGTACGGAATAGCAATTTTCAATTATGCGGAGGAAATAGGACTTCTTGACGGATATTTTGATGATTTGGATTATGATGTCAATGTAGAACTGTCAGAATGGGCAAGTGGTGTTGATCAAAATACAGCTTTTGCAGCAGGAGAAATTGACTTTTCAAGTATGGGAAATATTCCTGCGGTTTCGGGTGCTGCGAGCGGATATGGCACAAAAATTCTTGCAGTGAATTATTTGTATGATAACGAATATGTTTTAGTTGCAAGAACGGGTGCCGGCATTGAAAGCATTGCAGATCTGTCAGGTAAAAATATCGGCACATATGTAGGTACAGTAACACATTATGCTATTGCGAAATATCTGGAAGCAGGCGGAATAAGTATTGATGATGTAAATTTGCTGAATGTAGGAGCAGAAGCAGCAACATCCCTCAGAAGCGGAGATATAGATGCCACTGTTATCGGAAACATTGAGGCTCATCAGTTGGAAGAAGAGGGTACTGTAACTATTCTGTCCGAGGATCAGGTCCCGATCTATAATTATGTAATTGGCAGAGAGGAATACGCAGCTAAATATCCTGAAATCACAGTTCGTGTTTTGGAGCTTATAAACGATACATGGGATCATGCTCTTGAACATCAAGAAGAGTATGTGGAATTTTATGCAGGTGTATCCGGAGTAGATCTTTCAGTTATTCAAGCATCTTGGGCAGATAATTTCCCGATAAAATCAGCAAAGGATTTTGATGATAATGATTATCAGGAATATTTAGATTTTGTAGACTGGATGAAGAGTGTTGAATATGTTGCACAGGATGTTGATGCGGAGTCACTTTTGGATCTGACTTATGTGCAAAGTCTGACAGACTGATGAGAAAGGAGGGGCACAGCGATGAGTCAGCGTCTTTATTATAACGGCATCATTCTTACTTCAACAGATGAAGATCCTTATGCACAGGCAGTTCTGACGGAAAACGGCAGAATAAAAGAGGTCTTTTTTAACAATGCCGAAAATATAGATCACAGATTTCCAAATGCCGAAAAAATAGATCTACACGGAAATGTGTTGATCTCAGGTTTTGTTGATGGACATTCACACTTTTTGCAGACGGTTTTTGAGCGTCATTATCTTAATGCAAAGTCATCTCCATTGGGAGAGAGTGATTCTGTAGAAAGTTTGTTGGAATCTCTGAAAAAGCAGCTTAAAGAGCCGCGTTTTGCTGAGCAGGAGTATCTGTTTGCAAACGGCTATGATGAAGCTGTTTATCCGGACCACAGATTACCGACACGATATGATCTTGACAGTGTAACGAGTAAACCTCTTGCACTGTCGCATATATCAGGACACAACACAGTTTTCAACAGTGCGGCATTGAAAGCTGCCGGAATTGATGACGGATATACGCCTCCTCCTGACGGTTCTGTAGGACGTTTTTCGGATGGGACTCTTTCAGGCATTTTTTACGAGAATGCCCGACAGGATGTACTTCCTCAGCGTAATTTGAATGCTGAGGAAATACTGCAAAGCGGAATAAAAGAAGCAGCTTTGCAGTATGCTTCCGTTGGAGTAACCACCGCTCAAGACGGTGCTACTATACCTGAATGGTATCGGATAACACAGGAGTTGGCTCTTAAAGGAGAACTTCCCATAGACCTTGTAAGCTATATGCTTGGGGAAAATACAGAAAAGATCCTTGATGATGATAATAGCAAACAGTATAATGGACATTACCGTGTGGCAGGGTATAAAATCTTTCTGGATGGTTCTCCACAGGCAAAAACGGCATGGCTTTCAAAGCCGTATAAGAAAACTCTTATAGGTCATGATAAGAGCTATCGGGGCAGTGGAATTTATACTGACAAACAGTTGAGAGAGATCGTTTTAAATGCTGTCAAAAGACATTGGCAGATAAATGTGCATACAAATGGCGATGAAGCTATTGAACAGTTTCTGAATGTGTATGAAGAAGTTAAAAAAGAAATTCCTTATGCTGAAGAAACAAGACCTGTGTGCATACATTGCCAAACTGTGCGTAAGGATCAGCTTGATCGCATGAAAGAATTGAAAATACTTGCAAGCTTTTTTGTAGACCATGTTTATTATTGGGGAGATTATCACGAAGAGGAAATTCTCGGTGAAGAGCGTGCTAGGAGAATTTCACCGCTTGCAGAGGCTTTGGAGAAGGGTGTTCGTTTTTCGCTTCATCAGGATACACCCGTAACGCTGCAATCGCCGTTGTTTGCAATTCACAACGCGGTAAACAGAGTGACCCGAAGCGGAAAGGTTTTGGGCGGGGAATTCAGAATTTCTCCCCAACAGGCTCTGAAAGCGGTAACAATAGATGCTGCCTATCAAATTTTCGAAGAGAAAAGCAAGGGCAGCATAGAGCCGGGAAAGTATGCCGATTTTGTTGTGTTGGATCAAAATATACTCACAGTATCGCCTGAAAAAATTAAGAATATAAAGGTACTGGAAACCATTAAGGAGGACAGAACTGTTTTTAAACGAGTGGAGGTGGACATATGAATCCGGTCAAGAAAAGTGGGAATAAGAAAACCGTTCGCACAAAAATAAAAAATATTATTCTGACGCTTTTCCTTCCGGTTATCATTCTGATACTGTGGGAATTAGGTGTAAAGTACGGAAATATCAACGGAAATGTAATTCCACCGCCAACTACGCTGGTTAAAACATTCATAAGCTTGGTTTCATCCGGAAAGCTGCAGTCGGGACTTTTAATCAGTTTTCAAAGAGTTCTTGAAGGCTTTTTAATTGCGGCAGTTATTGGTATTGTTTTGGGATTTCTTATGGGTATCTTTGCATCAGCAAATCGATTACTGTCATCATTAGTAAATATTTTAAGACCTATTCCTGTTGTTGCACTCGTTCCAATACTTATTATTATTTTAGGAGTAGGAGAATCGGCTAATATTTCGATTATTGTAATCGGTGCATTGTGGCCGATATTGCTGAATACGACCGCCGGTGTTATGAGTACCGATAAAAAGCTTATGGAACTTGCTTATGTATATCGTATTAATAAGCCGAAACAATATTTTCAAATCGTATTGCCGTCATCGCTCTACAGTATACTTGCGGGATTGAGGCTCGGAATAAGCAGTGCATGGATGAGCGTTGTTGCTGCGGAAATGATTGGAGCAACCAGCGGAATAGGCTATTTGATTATGTTTTCTAAATCTTTAGCACAGGCTGCAAATATGTATGTTTTAGTTTTGGTTGTAGGTATAATAGGCTTTTTGATTGATAGAGTGCTGCTGCTTTTGCAAAATGCTATAAGCAAACGCTTTGTTTCAGGCCGAGGCTAATAACTGTATGATAATCTGCAAGGAGGAGAAAAATGCAGCAGAATAATAGCATACTCAGTATTCAAAACGTGAAAAAAAACTTTCAGATCGGCAGTAAAACTGTGGAAGTGCTGGGCGGTATCAATATTGAAGTTAAGAACGGCGAATTTATATCCATTGTAGGAGAGAGCGGATGCGGCAAAAGCACATTACTTAAAATGATCACAGCTTTGGAAGATGTAACCGAAGGCGAAATTCGTATTGATGGAAATATAGTAAACGGCCCTACAGAAAAGTGCAGTATGATTTTTCAGGAATCCAGGCTTTTCCCATGGCTTACCACCGAAAAGAATATTGCATTTACACTGCCGAAAGGAATTTCTTCCGAAGAAAAGAAAAAGCTTGTCGATGAACATATTGAGCTTGTTGGACTGAAGGGCTTTGAAAAGGCTTTACCATCGCAGCTTTCCGGAGGAATGCAGCAAAGAGTCAGCATAGCAAGGGCGTTGGCAGCAAAACCTGAAATCTTACTTTTGGATGAGCCGTTCGGTGCATTAGATGCTTTCACAAGAATAAACATGCAGGATGAAACGCTTCGTATCTGGGAAAAAGAAAAAACAACAATGTTGCTTGTTACTCATGATATTGATGAAGCAATATATTTGAGCGATCGTATTATAGTTCTTTCCGCAAAGCCCGGTGTGGTAAAGGCAGATATTCCTGTGAAGCTTCCCAGACCAAGAAAGCGTAGTGATTACGATTTTTTGCAGCTCAGAAGAACTGTAATGCTTGAATTATTTGAGAACTTGTCCACATAGGCTAAAATCTGCGAAGAAGAGTATGCAAATTTGAAATAATACACATAGTTTCAGCA
>CANQTP010000102.1 GCA_947626755.1 uncultured Clostridia bacterium | reverse complement strand
TGTTCGCTTTTGGTAAATCAGGGTGTGGACATAGTGACGGTATCGGGAGCAATGGGACACTCGACAGTTTCTACAACTGTACCGATCTCATATGGGCACACATATTTAAACACAAATTATCCAATAATTTTTATATACAAAATAAGTCAACTATTGCTTTAAATAGCACGGTTGACTTATTTTTTACTGCACGAGAAACGACTGCTTTTATAACCGATCAGCTATACAATCCGTTCAAAAATCCTGTAAAATCATCTGAAATTTTTTCGGCACTTAAAGTTTCAAGATCTAAGAAAATTATGTTATTATTTTTAATTTCAAAACAAATAAGATTTCCGAAATTATCAATTGCAAAGGCAACATATTTATCCGATAATTCACTTTTATTCCATTCGGATATTTTCCATATGCTTTCTATATCATCTTTGTTGAATGACAAAAACGATTTTAATTCGCGTTCTTTTGTACGGTCAGTATCGAAAGTTCTTGAATCGGGTCTGCCGCCGTTATTTTCAAGTACACATTTTTTGAAATCATCGGGGAATTTATATTTTACAACGTTTTCAAACTCGCTTATGATTTCAGACGATAATAAAGGCTTAACATATTTCCACTGCATAAATAATTCTCCTATCATTGATCTTATCTGTTATCTTTTCCGCCGCCCCATATAGAACGACCGCCTGTGTGTCCTGTTTTCTGATGTGTTTCAGAATCTACAAGCTGCATTTTTCCGACTTCAACATCATGATGCCATACATAGCCGTCCGGCGTATCACCGTTTTTGATTTGTTCCAATTGTTCGTCTGTAAATTGACTTTTCAGCTTTTCATCTTTTTCAACAGCTTCTTTAAGTTCTGTATTGCATATTTTGAATTGCGTACTGTCCGTTTTTTCTATTGCGTCATCCGGCAATTTTGCATCAAATTTGCTGTCAAATACCGGTGCAACAACCTCTAATATTTTCCCGTCAACCTCAACTTGCTTCTTTTCAAAAAGTACACCGGTTTCAGGGTGTTCCTTACCTGCAAGATCTTCATTTATGCACCTGATCTTTTCAAGAGGTTTATCCGTTTTTTCGGTTTCGGAAACATCGATCTGTTTGTTATCATCAGTATCATGTTTTTCTCCGTCAATTTCATATTTTCTGCCGGACTGCAAATTATTTTCTTCGCCGATCTCTTTCGGTATCTCCGGTAGATCTTTGCTCTTTTCACCTATTTCCTTTGGAATATCGGGAAATTTACTTTTTGATTCTCCTATTTCCTTTGGAACATCAACAGGCTTTACTTCTGAAACCTTTGCAGAAGCAATATCCGAAGACACCTCTTTAAAACCTGTCATTATATAATTCCTCCATTCGTGCTGAAAAATTTATATCTGTTGGCAATATCAGCACAAGCATTTTCATGGTTGATGGCAGTGCAAATATATCGGCGGATCGTATCTATCAGTTTATCATCGGCATCCAATGAGAATATGCTTTCTATCGAACGTCGAGCACGGCTAAGACCTGCTTCGTTGCTTTCGGCATTTCTTAGGAGCATTGCTATTCTATGACCGCCGAATAAATTATAAGCTGCGATCTGTTTTTCTTCTTCGGTCAGCGTTTCGCCTGCAAGACCTTTGCGGAGGATACGTTTAGTGTTGTCACCGATCTCAAGTCTGTTTATACGGTCGGCAACTTCCGCCTTTTCCTCATCGGTCAGTGCTAATTTTTCCGATATGCCGAATAATTTAAGCAGCATATAATAAAAAGACAGACTGCTTTCTTTTTTGCGGAAAACATATTTCCGCTCGCTGTCATACTTTTGTGATCTGCATAATACTGCCTCCACCCAGTCATTCTGATAAATAACGGCAACATATGCAGGAAGTTTTGCAAGTTCTTTTATCTGAACATCGGATAAAGCTATTGACCTTCCTGCTACTTTGCAATCATTTTCATCAGGCAGCCGAAAGACTATCTTTGTATTTGTGTTCCGTATCACAGCTTCATCAAGCATATCAGGAGCCTGATCCGCTATAATAAATCCCTCTCCGTATGTACGCATTTCGGCAATGGCATTTGCAAGCATTTCAACTGATTTGCCCTGCAAATTTGACGATTCCTGCGACTGCGAATACGATGTGCGCCTGAGAAGATTATGTGCTTCTTCAAGAACCGTGACGTGCTGCAGGGATTCGTTCATTTTATCCGGCTGCATACGGTATTCCTGCAATTTCATTATAAGGATACCCATTATCAGCGACTTGGTTTCTACCGATCCTATCCTGCTCAGATCAACAATTACATTTTTGTCAAAAAGATCGGCACTGCTTATTTCTGAAGACGAACAGAATATTTCGCCGTTTATACCGTTAGTGAGTGATTTTACCCTTGTTATCAATGCTCCCGAATAATCGCTCTTGGTATCGGCGGAATACAGCGACTCGCTCATAATATCAGGCAAAACCTTTATAAGATCCGAAAATGTAGGAAATTCCCCGCTGTAGAACGCAGGGTTTGAAAATACCCAGCCTTTATCTTTATAAACTCTTTCAATGGCATCTTTCAGAACGGCAGGCATAGCCGCATACATAGGCCAGCAGGCGTTAAAGATCTCAACAAGACGGTCAATATGCTCCAGCACATTTATATGTTCAGGAAATGAAAACGGATTTATCCGCAGAAGTTCGGTATACATAGGATTTGTGCCATAAACATATACATCGTCAAACCCGCCGAGTACATTCTTATATTCTCCCTTTGCAGGTTCAATAACAAGAAAATGCTTATCTTCATTATATATCTGTTCAAGCATATTATATATGAAATTCGATTTGCCCGTACCTGTCGAACCCGTTATGAAAGTATGTGAGCAAAGGCTGTCCATATCAAGCTTTACACGGATATTTTTATCTTCTTTACGCATATGGTATATGTTGCCGGCAACAAGAGTTTTGGGAGATGTTTCGTGTTTGTCCGTGAATTTCTGAACTTCTCTGCCAAATGCAACGCTTTCCAGTACAGGCAGACCGCTTACCGATCTTTTGGGCAGATTGAGCGAATACGCAAGTTCTCTTCCGGTAAGTGAAACAGTGGCATTAACGTGCGGAGGATACATTAACCAGTCCTGCTCTTCGGCATTATCGGGCGAAATATTTATTTCAAATTCGGGGTGCTGCAATCTTCTTATAAAATCCATGATATTGGATATGTCATCTTTTCGCTCTTTGCGGTATTCCCAAAGATTTACGGCAGAACGTGATATATAGGATTCTTCGCCCTGAGTAAGAGCAAGGTACATATGAGCCGTATTATTTGCAATGACCGGACTTTCGGAGATAAAGTAAGCGGCAAAATCCCACATACCAAGCGCTGCGCTTTGTTCAACACGCTTGATCTGTTTTTCGATAAGTTCCAGCGTATTTTTTACATCGTAATTAACAAAATTCTGAGTAAGCGCATCATTCTTGCCCATAAGCACTGTAACGCTTGACGAACGCGCAAAATTCACTCCGAAATTTATGCCGAAATTTGTTGCGATACTGTGCGCATTGGACGCCATTCGTCCTATCGTGTCGGTAACGGATCTGCCTTTTGAAACAGTGTCGGAAATTCCTTTTGCCGCCGTTTCAGCGTGCGAAAGCCCTTGTGTTAAAGTGTTGGAAACACTATGATTTGTTCCGTTTGTAGTGCTTTCCGATCTGCCCAAAGTCGTTGTTTCAGTGGTGCTGCTGCTTTTTCCAACAGTTTCACCAAATGATTCGCCTATTTCTGAAGATTGAGTTTTACCGGATGTAACTTCCCCGCTAATTCCAAATGGAATATTTGCAAATTGCGTATTTGCAGATAGTGATTTGGAAGTGTTTTCTGAAACTGATTGATTAAACGAATGCCCACTTTCAGTAGAAATACTTTCACCGATCGTATTAGCAGTGCTTGTACTCGAATTTGTACCATGTGTATTTGAATGTGTTGTGCCGTTGCTTGTCCCGTGAGATGTACTGCTGTTTGTTCCGTCTGTTGTACTGTTGTTGGAAGAATCCGTGTGCGCTGTGCTGTCGCTGTCCGTTACCCCTGTTGAACTGTTTGTACCGACAGTAGCGGTATCACCGGCTTGTCTGCCTGCCGAACCGCCAAGATTTGCCCCGAATGTAGCGGACGAACCAAGGGCTGTCGTTTCGGAAAGAGTAAATGTAGTTGACCATGTTGAGTACGGAGCTAATTTTGAATACAGTTCACTAAGGGCATTTTTTCTTTCAAGCTGTTCTTTTATCGGCGTTGCAAGCAAAACGACAGTATATTCTTCAAGTTCGGTAGACGGCACTATGCCGTCAAGGAGCTTTTCCATACTCTGACTTGTGAATTTCTCCGATTTTTCGGAAGCTATGTTTGAAACTATGGCGACAGATGAGTTCTTTGTTTCATTCAATTCGGGAATAACTCCTGCATTAAGCTTATCATGCGGCAGTTTTTTGATTTCCGCGCCGGGAAAATTTCCGGTCAAGGAGGCTTCAAGACGTTTGCCGAACATATCCGCTATATGAGGCGTATCTTTTTCATTGTTGTTTACGACGGCAAAATAAACCTTTGTACCCGTAACTCTGCGGTTATAAACAAGAGCGATATTGCAGTTTTCCTCCGACAGAACGTGGTACATATTTGTCAGCTTGTCCATATTGTTTTCGGTAGGATCCGTTACCCACTTTGTTATTTCAAAATAGCGGATACGGTCAATAAGGCTTTTTTCGTCGTCCGCATCGCCTATAGACATAGGTTTATAAAGAGACGACAACTGCGGCAGATATGCTTCATAAGCCTCAACAGCATAAGAACCTAACGCCCTTCTGATGCTTTCAGGATCGGTCTCCGGCTTTTCCGACAGGTAAATACTTCGTTTTTCTTCTGCTTTTTCAAGCTGCGCCGAACTTAATCCGGAAACTTTTGCAACGATGTTTCCGCCCTTATCGGCAATTTTCCCTGCGATCTTTCCTGCGCCGTCTTTTATTGTTGATAATACAGCCATAACATATTACCCCTTTTACTGAATTATATTAAGGCAACACCTATGCCAATGATTCGCCGGAAGAAAAATTCAAGAAATTACATTTCAGCGTTATATCATTTTGTCTGTACCTGTATCAGCCGGCAAACGTGATCCTTGGTATCTTCAAGAAGTCGGAGGTGTTTTTTCTTTTCCGCAATTGTCTGATTGAGTTTCTCAATCTCATATTTCAGGTCGTTGAGTTCTTCGTTGAATGTGCAGAGTTCGGTTTTTATTTTTGCAACAAGTTCCTTGCTCCATTCTTCAAAATATCTGCTGTTATTGCCGCTGACGCGCTCGACCTCTTTCTGTACCGTATCATTCATTGTCTGAACAAGATTTTTACAGCAGGTGCTGTTGTCATATCTGTCTTTTCCGAATATTTTCTTAACTGCCTTTACGGAACGCAGATCAAATTCGACCACCGATCTTGTCATATTTTCCATATTAAGCAGGATCGAATTCATAATTGATTTTTGCTCGTCATCGAGAACATCGCTGTCTGTTATGATCTCTTTACAGTCTTCTTTAAACGAAACGGTAGCATTTTCCCAGAACGAATTTATCTGACCGTTTGCAATAGAAGAAAATTCATTCAGAATTGCGTTATATCGGTATCTTACAATGCTTTCCATTCGTCTGAGAGCCTCGTCCATGTCAAATCCCTGCTGTTCTTTCAATGCAGATATGTTTTTCCATTCTGTCTCAAATTCCGGATATATGCTGAGACTTTTGATGCTTATTGATTTAAAGGCTTCGTCAAAGCTGTGCTCCTGCCCATCATTCTCCCAGAAATCATCGGAAGTGCTGCCGTTATCTGATCTACCGATAGGAATTTGCAGAATATTACGATATACAAGATTTTTTCCCTTTCTAAAATCGTTAAAACTCTTCTTTATGCTCTGACTGAATTCTACAGATCTGCTGCTTGCAGACTCGCTTTGCTTTTTATCAAGTTTTTCCGCAAGCATACGCTGATTATTGTCGAAAAGCGTCTGCTTTTTTGTAAGTTCGTCATCTCGTTCTCTTTCGATCTCGCGGACATTATCCTCGCAAAGCTGTATTGCATTCTGAAGATATTCAGTCGCGCGGCTGCACTTGTTATAAAGCGCGTATCTGAGAGCATAATCGGCTATTTCATGTTCAATGCTCGCAAGACCGCTGTTTATAAACAGTTTGGTATCCGATACGGTGCCTTCTTCAACGAAAGGCGCAACTTCTTTGCTTTTATCAATTATATTGTATTTATAAAGCACCTTGTCACCGCGGGCAAATTTTCTGCACCTGTCATCATAAGCGTCAAAAGCATCTTCATCTATCCATAAAGCTTTGTCATCGGGATCGGACTTTTTACTTGCCAATGCAATGACCGCAGAGAGAAAAAATATCCTTGTAGACTTCCATTTTGTGACTTTAAGGCTCTGATAACGTTCTCTCTTTTCAGCCAATGAATTTGGTGTAAGAGCATCGCCTTTATTTACAACGATTATGGCATTTGAGGTATCAAGCGAATCGCCTGTTTCCCGTATAAGGTCAAGCAGGTTATTGTTGTCGGTAAAATCCATAGTATCGGGAGTTGTAAGCAGAATAAGCAAGGCATTTGTCTGTTTGCTGAGCGATTCTTTAAGAATCTCAAAATGTTTCCTGTTGCTGTCCGAGTTTGAACCGGGAGTATCGTAGATAACAAAACGGTAATGATCGTCAAAATATGTAGCCTGTCTGAACGGGATACAAATATCAATTTTTTCGGTATCAGCAAGAATTTTTCCTTTGTTAAGTTGATCGAGGAAATTATGTATGTTCATAATTTCGCTGTCGCTGTTCAGCTCAGAAAGGACTGACTGTAATTCTTCTTTGATGTTGTCGGGACAATTATCGGAGATCTCACCTGAATTGCCTTTAAATGTTATATCTACAACTTCACCATTTGTTTCAAATGAAATATGATATGAATTATCGCTGCAAGTGATCTTTGACATTTTAGCAGTCGTCGGATCTGATGAGCTTGGCAATATCTCATATCCTATAAGGCTGTTGATAAAAGCAGATTTTCCCGCACTGCAAAGACCTGTTATGCAAATGGCGATGGATTCATCTATCGTATCTTTGTATTTGCCGATCTCGGCGGATATATCTTCCTCCTCATACTCGCTGTTTTCAAGAGTAGAAATAACGTCGGCAAACCTGTCTTCGATCTGTCCCATTACATAAGGAGCTTCATTGAAGTAATTCCGACTTCTTTCGTAAGTAATTCCCGAATCAGAAAAATAAGCTGCAACAACGCTTTCCAGAGATTCAAAATCTTCATTATTGCCTATAAAATCAATATGAAGTCCGCTGTTTCCGGGGTTAAAATCTTTGTTCAGCAATTCAACTATTTCATAAGCACGATTCTGAAAAGCAGTCATTGTAAACTTATCGTTTATAAGTTCGGAGCAATATTCGTCGGATATTTCGCTTATATTTATAGAGTATAGCAAAACACCGAACTCAAAGTCAGAAAAAATGAAGCAGTCAGGTAAAAACAAAAGAAAAAGCAAG
>CANQTP010000101.1 GCA_947626755.1 uncultured Clostridia bacterium | reverse complement strand
ACGCATACGCAAGAGGATATTAATATACCGTTTTCTTCCGCAACGATGATATGATGATTTTTATCGCTTAGTATGCTTTTCCAGATCCCAATTACTTTATCATTCTTTTCAGGAAAAGGATTATCGTGCAGTTGCATATAAAGCCGCAAAATTCCGTCAAAATCATCTTCTGTAATTTCTCGTATCATAGCGCTCTTCTCCATAAATCCCGATTTATTTTTATCACACTCTGAAACACTTATGTTTCCAAGGCGTTTCGCTTTCAAAATTTTAAAATAGTATGAATACTCATTGGACTTGCAATATGTACTGCTTAATATCCCCAACAAATTGATTACCACACCGAGCCAATTCGCCAAGAACACGGTCTATTCCTGTTTCGCTTTTATACCAATTATCTTTTGTGATATTATAGCAATGCACGGGGCAAACTTTTATGTCCACGTTAGGAAAAGCCATTTGGTATAGCATAAGACACCTACGGGCGTGAAACGCTTTACAGACAATCAGAGCTGTTTTTATTTCAATGCCCGCCCTGTTAACGGTCATTCGTGAAAGAAAGGCGTTATCACGGGTGTGACCGGACTGATCTTCTCCGATAATTGCAGAGGCCGGTATGCCATTTTTCAAAAATACGTCTGTAAAGAATTCACAGTCGGATTGATAATCTCCGCTGTATATGTCTGCTTTTGAGCTAACTCCCGGCCACTTATCACGTTTCACACTAATCCCACCCGAAGGAATAAGCCATTTTGCATAGCCTTGATTATACAATTCAGCAGCGTATTCAGGTTGTTCAGGATGTGAGCCGCCAGGCAGGAAAATAGCATCAACCTTTTCAGGTTTATCAGATACAAATATAAAGTTTGATATGTCAGAAATGATACGAGTATTCATTAGCCCACGCTCCTCAATCACTGCGATTTATTCTGCATCATAACTTGTTAGCAAAGTTTGCTTCCCTTGTTTTTGCCCTTGTGAGATATAATGGCAAGGATAACCTTAAATGAAACCATCCTTCAATAAATTGTAACACAAAATCAAAATCTACCACTATTAACCCGGCACACATTTTACACCGCAAGCGGAAATTACACCGCAAAGGCGCACTTTTCAATGATTCCTCGGCTTTGTATCAAACTCTGCAAGATGATATCAAGAAATTTCAGCGAGGACAGCTTGTCCTGAAATTCTGAAAGTTTTGCGTTCCGTGTTTTTGATTGCTTATACGCCTTTATCTCGGCAAGTTCATTTTTCAGATCGTCAAGAAAAAGCGGATCAATGACTTTGTGGATATTTTCAATTGACGTATAGTGCATACCGCCGCTGCGCCGTGTTTCGGGGTTCAATGTGCTTTCAAAAACCGCGCCGAAAATCGTCGGGGAAATTTCGCTCCAGTCAAAATCCTTGCTTGCGTTATTTAGCAGCAGGTCAACGATCTCCTCGTTAAAATTCGGTATTTCAATATTTTCATCTGCAAACAGACCGCCGTTTACATAGGGAAATTCCGATACCGGCGATTCGTCATAAGGATCGCGCTTACATTCTTCTGTATCAAGAATTTTAAAAAGTTCTATCAGTCCTTTGCGGACATTCTGCACTTCAAATTTCTGCAAATAATCGTGAAACATATTATGCCTGCCGAAAATTCCCGCGTCCTCGGCATACAAGCAGAACACCAGCCGCACACAAAGCATATTAAGACTTTTCAGAGAATCGGGATCATCGGGGTTTCTGTATTGTTTCAATATGGCGTTGTAAAGTTTTCCCACAAGCTCGCCTGCTTGCAGGGAAACCTCCATTTCCTTTTTAATATTTTCGTCGCCTGTGTCTACAAGAAATTTCAAGCGGTAATATTCTTTCGGCAGGTCTTTTAGCAATATCTGTTCGGGTTCGCCGTTGGGCTTGTTCATATCGTAAACGAGAAATTCCTCAAAATTACAAGTAATTATCCAACGAGGTCTGTCATCGTAGGGAAGTTCGACAGAATAGCGTTTTGCCTGTTGAAACGGGTTAAGGTAAGTTCCGTCCGATTGTTTTATAGCCTTGCGCAAATCTTTGCCAAGGCTTTTTTGTTCTATCATAACGTGCGTGGACGGAATGTAGCCGTCAATAAAACTTGTGTGGTCAAGATGCACCTGATCTTCAAAGCTGATAAATCCGGCAATATTTTTTACACCATAAACATTTGTAAGCAGATCTATCCAGAATTTCTGAGATTCGCCTTTCTCGTAGCCTTTATCTTTCCAACGCTCCGAAAATTCCTTAGCCGCTGTTTTGTATTCCTTGTCGGTCATAACAGTATCCTCACTTGATCTTGAATTTTAGCTTTATTATACCATATCTAAACAGATTTTTCAACAAATTTTACAAATTGTTCACAAAACCACATATCAGCATATTGCAAAATAATGGTAATTATCAAATATCCATTTATAGGGAAAGGACATATTGCACCTGATCCTGCAATACGTCCTTTCCAACAATTTACATATTAGACTTTGTAGCTTATTTCGTTTTCTGATAAAACCTGTTTTCGTGTGATTTTTCGTGTGATTTTTTAAGAATTTCGTGTGATTTTCCCGCATTTCAGACCGCAAATTTGCAGTCGGAACGGCGGCTTATACATAAAGAAAACCGCCTGATACAGCCGTTTGAACGGCATCGGGCGGTTTTGTTATCTGGTTGCGGAGGCTGGATTTGAACCAACGACCTTCGGGTTATGAGCCCGACGAGCTACCGAGCTGCTCCACTCCGCGGTATTGAAAACATCGTTACATCAATGTTACCTTAATAGTATACCACCTTTGCGGAGGAATGTCAATACTTTTTTTGAAAAAATCTTAAATTTTTTTGCGCCATCGGCAAAAATTGCCGAAAAGCAGCGAAAAATGACGTTTTATATGCAGAACGGACGGACAATATTGGTCCCCGCCAAATATTATATGCAATTTTATTCACAATATTTACAATTATTGTATGTTTCGGATCGGTAGAAAAATTTTACACAGCCCTTGATTTATTACGCTTATAATGCTATAATGAAAGTTACAGATGATATAATGGAAGTTATGACGTCAAAACGCAAAAGGAGGTCTCCCCATGAAGTTAAAACGCGAAAAACGGCAGAAACTCAACAAGGCGGCGTTGTTCTCAATACTGCTTTTTGCGCTTCTAATCGCGTGGCTTCTCATTTCACTGGGAAATGCGGGCAGCGCGGCGGAACAGAGCCGTTCCGACTCGGTTTACCGCACGGTGATGAACAGCGCGTCTCTGTGCTATTCCATCGAGGGCGAGTATCCTCCCGATATTGAATATCTGGAAGAAAATTACGGCGTTAAGATCGACAGCAGATACATTGTCCATTATGAATACTTCGGGGCGAATATCCGCCCTTCCATAACGGTTTCCGACAGAAAGGGGAAGGCAGAATGAACAGTCCCGATTCAAAACGTCTCTCAGACACCATCAGCTCCGCCGCAAGCATGACGCTTTTCCTGTTTTTTACAGTATGCTGCCTGATAATCATTTCGGCGGCTGTTTCGGCATACGGCAGGATCTCCTCAAATTACGAAGATACCTTCAATTCCGCGGCGGCGGTAAGATATGTTACAAACAAGCTCCGTTCCTGTGACGGTGCGGAAGTTTCGGAAAACGGTCTCATACTTTATGATGAGGGCTTCTGCACTGTCATTTACGAAAGCGGCGGAACGGTCTATGAACGGCTTTTCCCCGAGGGCAGGGAGATCTCCTTTGACGGCGGCGAAGCTGTTTTCAAGGCGGAAGGCTACTCCGTAACCGACTGCGGCGGCGGACTTGTACAGATCTCCGCCAAGGGCAGCGGCGGAGACGTTTTCAGCACATACTGCCGTATCCCGAAAGGGGGCGCGCCCGCTTGAAAAGTCCCATAAAACTTACGAAAAAACGGGGTCGGCTGAACCTGTTCTTTATGGAAATGATAATCGTCCTGCTGTTTTTCAGCATAGCTTCGACGGTGATACTCCGTTCCTTTGCGGGTTCGGATAAGCTTGCCAAGGACAGCAGACTGCTTGAAAGCGCGGTTTTCCGCGCCCAGTCGGCGGCGGAAATATATTCCGGAACGGGAGACCTTTCAAAGACTGCGGAAACGCTTTTCCCGTCCTATGCGGCGGACGGCAATTTGTCAAGAATTACCGTTCCCATAGACGGAAAGATGTACATGACAATGAGCGAAACTGCCGAGGAATACGGCGGCGGCACTTTGAAAAAACTGGAAATAGTTTTCCAGGACGATGACGGCGAGACGATCTATGAGACTGGATCCGGCGCGTATATTTCCGAAAGGACGGTGAACGGGCTTGAATAACAGCGAAAACAGACGTCCTGCGGGGATAGGTACGGGCTATCTGTCCATAATGATGATATTTGTGGTGCTTTGCCTTACAATGCTTGCGGCGCTGTCCTATTCTTCCGCAGCGGCTGAAAAGAAGTACAGCGAGAAAAGCGGCGAGTATGCAAAGGAATACTATGCGGCGGACATTGCCGCAAAGCGGGTGCTTGCAGAGATAGACGCGATCGCCGCAGATTACGACGATCTTACGGACTTTATGTTCATCGGCGAACTGGAAGAAGTTGAGGGAACGTCGGTCAGACAGCTTCCCGACGGCGTGGAGATAAGCTGGAGCACTCCCATAAACGACAGGCAGAGCATAAGCTCGGCGGTGAAATATTCGGGCGAAGGGTATACCGTAACGCGGTGGAACACCGTGTCCGTTTCCGAAAGCGAAAGCAAGCCGCTGAACGTGTGGAACGGAGAATAATTTTAAGGAGTTTTTGAGAATGGATATAAAGCAGATACTTACCGAAGCGGTCAGGAACGGAGCTTCCGATGTGTTCCTGATCTCGGGCGCGGCGCTTTCCTATAAGATCGCGGGACGGGTGATCCCGCAGAATGAAGGTTTTCTGAAACCCGATGATACCAAAGCGGCGGCAATGGAAATTTTTGGATTGGCAGGGATCGACACTGACGCGGGCAGCTTAAAGAACGAGATGGATTTTTCCTTTTCAATTGCGGGAACGGGACGTTTCAGGGCAAACATATACCGTCAGCGTGGTTCGCTGTCGGCGGTGCTCAGGTGCGTGCCTTTTGAGCTTCCCGATCACAGGAAACTGGGCATTCCCGATGAGGTGATGAGCCTTGCCGACTATAAAAGCGGCATAGTCCTTGTGACAGGCGCGGCGGGAAACGGCAAATCTACGACGCTTTCCTGCCTTATTGACAGGATAAATTCCGAAAACGAGGGGCATATCATCACAATTGAAGATCCTATAGAATTCCTCCACAAGCACAAGAAGTGCATTATCAGCCAGCGAGAGATCAACATTGACACCGACAGCTACATAGACGCTCTCCGAGCGGCGCTGAGACAGTCGCCAAACGTCATTCTTGTGGGAGAAATGCGCGATTTTGAGACCATCAACATTGCCATGACTGCCGCTGAAACGGGTCAGTTGGTGCTTTCCACGCTCCACACCAACGGCGCGGCGAACACTGTTGACAGAATAATAGACGTTTTCCCAACAAATCAGCAGCATCAGATAAGAGTGCAGCTTTCAATGATACTGCGCGCCGTGGTGACTCAGCAGCTTGTTCCCGCAAAGGACGGCGGACTGGTCCCCGCGTTCGAGATAATGAACGTAAACAGCGCGATCCGCACCATGATCCGCGAGCAGAAAACTCATCAGATAGATACTATTTTACAGACCGAGCCGGGAATGCAGACTATGGATTCCGCGCTTTTAAAGCTGTTCCGTGACGGCGTTATCACAGCCGAAACGGCGGTGGAATATTCGTACAATCCCGAACTCATGACCAAGCGCATACAATAGTATAGAAATATTCTCACAGGTTATATGATATATATTGGATAGTAATGTAATTTAAAGGAAATTTATTTTAATTCAACTATAACAAACCGAAAATTTTGTGCAAATGCACCAAAATTTTGTTGTATTTTTATCAATAATTTTTGATGTTAGTTATTGAATTATTGTAATTTTTGTGGTATAATTTTTACAAGGAAATTGGAAAGCCGTAAAAGGCAGCAGATAAAGTGAGCGTAATGAAAACCATTACAAAGCGATTTGACTCAATTATTATGAGAGGGGCAGGACCTATGGAGAATAATAAGAACAGCAAAAGCAAAATGGCAATAAAAACTGCGGCAGCGTTTGCATTTGCACTTTCTGCGTTTGCGGCACAGTCGGGCGGAACTGCTGTTGAAGCTGTCGATGTTACAGGGGCAGGCATACTTCAGGAAGGCAGCCAGAATGATTTTGGCGGTCAGGACGATGTTGTGCAGCCCGAAGAAAACGGCGATGACGATGGAATTGACGGTATAACCACCAACTATGACGCTCCTGCGGAGGAAGCAGCTGACGGTGAGGCGGTTGCCGAAGAAGCAACAGACGAAGCTGCGGTTGAAGAAGCAACAGAAGAAGTTGCAGGCGAAGCTGTTGCTGAAGAAGCAGCAGAGGAAGCTGCGGCTGAGGAAGCAGTTGAGACTATAGCTGCGGGCGATGAGACCGAGATTGCTGCTGTTTCGGAAGATGAAACAGAGCTCAGCAAAGAAGAAATAGCAGAAATGGAAGCTGCCGAGAAGAATATCGCAATGTTCGGCGGGTTCTCCGACTACTCTATTCTTGACAGCGGATTTGAATACAATGTATTTGTAAGAAATAATTTTTCTACAACTGCTGCTGATACAAAGAGCAATGAAATAGAAGGAAATATCGCAGCGGGCGGAAATGTCAGCGTTCCGGAATATTATACAGCCGGACGCGTTAATTTTGCAGGCGATCTTAACGGAAGCTTCCTTAACGGTTACAGCAAAGTAAGCAAGGAAGAAATTGAAAACGTATTTGCAAAATTCCGGCAGGCTTCTGCGGATCTTGCATCACTCCCCACAACCGGTACGGTTGACAGACATCAGAACGGCGGTATTCTGTTCAAAGGTACAAACCCCGATGTCAATGTATTTAACTTTACTGTCGATGAATTCAACACATTAAAGACAGAGCCGAGATTCAACTTTGATATTCCTGCGGGTTCAAAGTGTGTTATCAATATTACCGGTGCCGGATCGGTAGATCTGGGTGCTGATTGGGGCGCATATTACGGCAGCGGTATGGCTGCTATGCAGAATGGTGATTCGGTTATCCGCGATATTATCTTTAATGTTACAGACGCAAATACCGTATTTATCGGTAATAACGTGGGCTGTCTCCTTGCTCCTAATTCGTATGTTGCAACAAGCGGATATGGTGCAAACGGTCACTTTGACGGTACACTTATCTGCGACACATATGACGGTCACAATGAGTTCGGCAGCACACACTTTGAGGGCGGTGTACTTGAAGATGTTATAAGAGATCCAAGCTCTATAACTCCCGAGACTCCCGTAAATCCCGAGGACAACGAGAATCCCGAAACTCCTTCCGATGAGACTGAGAATCCCGAGACTCCTTCCGATGAGACCGAGAATCCCGAGACTCCTTCCGATGAGACCGAGAATCCCGAAACTCCTTCCGATGAGACCGAGAATCCCGAAACTCCTTCCGATGAGACTGAGAATCCCGAGACTCCTTCCGATGAGACCGAGAATCCCGAAACTCCTTCCGATGAGACCGAGAATCCCGAGACTCCTTCCGATGAGACCGAGAATCCCGA
>CANQTP010000100.1 GCA_947626755.1 uncultured Clostridia bacterium | reverse complement strand
CAGCAGACCGCCGCAAGGAAAAAATCAAAGGACATTGAAAAACGTATTTCGGACAATAACGCCAAAATCACGGAACTTGAAAACAAGGAACTTTTCAAAATCCTCAAAAACGCCAAAACCTTAAAACATGAAGTTATAGAATTTTTTTGAAATTCGTATTTTTTAGTAAGCAGTATATTTAAAAAATTGCATAATTCGCAAAAATCCGAAAACGACTTTTTGCCCGAAATAGCAAAACGAACATTTTGTAATTTAAGCGTTTTGAACTATGTAAACGCATTGCTTGAATGGCGTTTACAAAAGAGGGGTTCTTTATTATAGCAAGCGCAGAAAAGTCATATGACTTTTCAAAATTTAGGGAAGTTTCCCTAAGACC
Source organism: uncultured Clostridia bacterium (assembly GCA_947626755.1). Classification (GTDB taxonomy): domain Bacteria; phylum Bacillota; class Clostridia; order Oscillospirales; family Ruminococcaceae; genus RGIG8773. Next base: position 7,593 of record CANQTP010000100.1, on the reverse strand, counting down.
TGATAACAAAATTTTTTTGACATATTTCTAAAAAATTCTTGACTTTACAACGCGAAATCCGAAAGGCAGTGTAACTTCTGCTTTTTTCAGTCGGATTCCGGATCCGTTACTGCTTGCATAACACTTAATTTTAAATCTTGATTTAAGATATTACAGAATGATCATATTTTTAAAAAATTACACTTACCATATAAGATTTGCTATAATTCCCTTGTGGTCGGAAAGTGATTTTTCTTCATTCCATTCATCAATATCAATCATGCAGTCGGAAACAAATCTTTTCGATATTGCAATATGATCAATACACTCTTTTCTATTTGATGTCAGAATATCGATATTATTGTCAGCAAATGAGTTGAGAATTAAATTTCTGCCATCTTTTGTATAATAATAATTATCTGAAAAGCTGCAATTAAAATCACCGCAAATACAAATGTTATTTCCATTATCCAAAAGATATTTAAAATCACAGACCTGCTTTGACAGATCTTGTATAAACGATTTTTCACGATTTCCAAATACACCGATAATAGTACCATATACAAGCAAATTTCCCCGTTCGGTTTCCAGCTCAACACATAATGCAGTATATTTGTCAAACGTAGTGTGATGAGCAATGCATTTATGATCAGTAAATATTGAAACACGATGTTCCGTCGGTTTATAATACGGGATCTCAGCACCGTTCAATTTTTTCATATCAATAGGTGTAGGTGTTTGAAAACAATAATTGTAATTCAGTTTGATTCTATCATCAGTTTCCGTTAATACAAGAATATCGGCGCAAATATTATTACAGATACTGATAATTTCCTGCAAAGATCTTCTATGTTTCAATCTTTCTACATTCCAAGTCGCGATCTTCATATCCTCACCTTTAATAAAAAAGTTTTGTAAACTAAAAAATATATCCTCTCTTAAAAGTAAGAGAGTATAGGGTCAAGGCTCAGCCTTTCAAAAAAATTTTATTTTATAACATATAATACTTGTTCATACAATAAAGCATATCCTCTCTTAAAAATAAGAGAGGATACGGGTCAAGGCTCAGCCTTGTGGTGCCGGTGGCGGGACTTGAACCCGCACGCCGTCTCCGGCAATGGATTTTGAGCTTATTTCTTGATTTGGATTATTATATCAAATTGAAGAATAATAAAGCCTTATAAACCCAATGCCTACGTTGTTTAAAGCATATTTTCAACTATTTTTCAAGTTATTGCTTAAAAGAAGTTATCTGAAAAATTTTTTAGATATTTTTTAGATGTCTGCTGTTGGTACTAAAAATTGAATACGAGATAATATGCTATCCCTATCACTGAAAAATCAGTGATAGGGAATTTTTTTGTCGAAAAATATAAACACACAGGCGGTTTGATGAAAGTCAGACCGCCTTTTTTGTCAGGAGGTAAAATTTATGAATACATCTTACAGCTTGTCGGCTATCATTGAACTTCTCAATCCCGACAATACAATTTCCGCTCACCGGTATATCGCCCACGCAATCGGTATGACCGAAACAATAATCTATTCCGCGCTGATTGCAAAGCAGACGTATTATATGAAAAACTTTATGCTCTGCGAGGACGGTTGGTTTTACAGTACAGTGAACGACTTGCAGGAAAGCACCACTTTCGGAATAAAAGCACAGCGCACTGCGATCGCTCATCTTGTGGAACACGGGCTTATCGAATGTGAAATGAAAGGCATACCTGCAAAAAGATATTTCCGCATTTCCGAAAATGCGGATAAAATTTCCGAGCTTATCGAACGCGGAAAAGTTATTGCAGAAAATTTGCGGAGCAAAGCGGCTGTTAATAATTCCGAAACAACAGAACCGCCAATCAACGCAGAACTCAGTTCGTGCCAAGAGGCACTATCAAGCGAGTGCCTTGCGCACTACAAAACTAAAGATAATAAAAACCAAAGAAATATTGATGTGATAGATCGATCATCGATCGATTCTGCAAAATCGCAAAATTTTGAAAATGTGGAAAGTGTTGAAAACTCAAAGTCAATGAATTTTGCAGATGTTCTTGAAGCTATCGGTATTGACTGTACAAGAATGACCGCAGACATACCGATTTCTGAAAAGCATTTTGAGTTTTGGAGCGAGGAAGAACGTAAAACGCAGAACTGCAAAATTCCAAGTTATCTGAAAAATGATAAGACGGCTTTTAAGAACGCTTTGAAATATCTTTGCGGTTTCAGTTACTACTTCTCCGAACATCAGGGAACGAAGTTGGAAAAATTTTTTGAAATGCTTATTGACACAATCGCTGATATGTCAGACGAACATAACGACTTAACGGAAAGATTGAACGACATCATCAGCAGAAATTATCTTGGTGAATGTTTTATTGCCTTTGAGCATAGGTGGACAAAGATTTTATCAGAAAAAGAAATTGCACACCCGAAAGCGTATCTGAAATCCTGCTTGTGGAATTGGTTATGTGATTACGAGAACCTCTCTCTTTTGGAAAGGCAGTAAGCTATGCTGCGTGAAAGAAGTCCGCCCGTTTTCTCTTGTGTTTCGGAACGATAAAAGTTTTAAGGCGCGATAAATTGACTTGCTCAGAACGGAGGTGAACGTTTGGAACATCTCACAATTGAAAGCGTAAGAGAACTGCCGCGCGATTATCTCATGGCGAAAGAAGCTGCTGCTGTTATGGGAATATCTGTCGTGTCGTTTTACAAATGCCACGGCAAATTTCCGTTTCCCATTCTCAGGGTAGGACGCGGTTACCGCATTTTGAAAAAGCCGTTTCTTGAATATATGGAAGTCGGCAGGAGGTAAAATTGCCGAAGTCAAGGTGGACGGGAGGGTTTTCGGCACTAATATAGCAAGCGTAGAAAAGGCATATGCCTTTTCAAATTTTAGGGAATTATCCCTAAGACCTTATTTAACGGAAAGGAATGATAATATGCCTGTCAGACAAGGCACAAAGTCCAAGATAGTATATTTTTCTCCGCAGGAATGGGAGATAGTTTGCAAGCGCGCGGAGAAATGCGGCAAGAGGACAGGAACATTTATCCGTGATATTGCCGTTCAAGGAACGATAAAAATTTTTGACACTAAGCCAATCAACAGTTTTCTGATCTCGTTCAACCGTATCGGAAACGAGATAAATCAGATCGCGAAAGTCGCAAACTCCACGCAGTCGATTTACAAAAAGGACATTGAAGATTTGAAAACCTCTTTCGGTTTTCTGGATAATATGATAAGGAATTATTTGAAGCCGCTCAAGAACGAGATCAATTTGTGAGGTGCTGATCGTGGCAGTCATAAAACATATTGCCATTCATTTATCGCCGCTGAAATTCAAGGGAAGATTTTGAAAACCTTGTCAACAAGACAGCCGAGAAAACCAACGAGGTTAAAAGGCAGCATCAGAAACTGCTTACCAACATTGAGGACAGAGAGAAGATCGTTGAAAGCGGAGCAAGGTACATTGAACTCAAACGGATAAAATTCCCCACGCGTGAGCAGTCAACCGAACTCTACAACTTGAAAGACTTCCGAGCCTTTCACTTGCAGTCGGAGGAAGATATTGCGAAGTATCGGCAAGAACTTTCCGAACTGAAAGCAAAACTTCCCCAAGCTGATGAAGAACTTCAAACTGCCGAGAAAGAAAAGTCGGAAGTTACCGCTCACTATCAGACCTACTTGCAGCAAATGCAGACCGATTATGACTACATTCTCAAAAAGATGAAACGGGAGAAAGAGGAACTTGCCGAGCGTTAAGTCCGTGAAGATAAAGCGGAAGAAAGCAGAGAGCAGGAACGTCAGCGTTCATAAAGTAGGAAGTATGCGAGGTAAAACAAAAAGTACCGTGTGATCGCGGTACTTTTGCGGCTATCAGAAATCTATTTTTGCATAAATTGAGATTTATAAAATCTTTTTTATTCCATAGAACCACATTCAGGACAAGTCTTAACTCCATTGTAGTAATGAAGTCCATGCCCGCAATTTGGGCATCTTATATATTCACCATCATCATCATATACTCCGGGGCTATTTACGACTTCCTGAAATATTCTTATACTCTCATCAGTTTCTTTCACTGCTTCATCCGTTTCAACAATTTCATACTCAGGATCATCGTTCGGATCATAAGAATAATCTCCGGGATTGCTCATCTCGAGGATTTTTCCTCCGGTATGATAGCAAGAAACCAAGTATAGTGCATAATTCTCCGCATCCTCATATGTGCTGAAAACCTCATCTTGTTCATCGCCTTCAATAATAATCTTGTAGTTTGCCATAATATTCTCCTTTGTTTTTAATGTGTTATCATTCCTGCAAAATTCTGATTTATCGGGCAGTTTGTCCGACAAAAACATTATAGCACAAACAGGTTAAAAAGTCAAATGTTTAATCGCCGCTGCTGTCATTATCAAGCGTTTTCAGAATATAATGCTTTAAGAATTGTGCAGGAGTAGTACCGTTGTCGGAGCAGTATTTTTTGAAACGCTCCGCGTCCTCTGTACGCAAACGGCAGGAAATTGACCGCATATTCTCCTTATCCCATTTTCTGTTAGAAAGTTTTTTCTTTTCGGAAATCATAATTGCCCACCCTTTCAAATTCATTATTTTAAGTATACCACGCGTTGCATACTGTTGATAGTGCTAAATTAGACAAATTTTCTCACGAATCTTTGTCAGGAATTGATATTGACATACACTGTCAACAGTGTTATTATTGTATTGTACACAGAAACCTTTAAAAAATTCCCCAATGGGGAATTACAAAAACGAATGGAGGAAAAATTATGTTCAGAAACAAAAGCGAAGCCCACGAACGAGTATTATGTGCGATCGAGGACATCAAAGCCTGTTGCGAGGTTGAGGATCATTTCAACGAATGGAGTGATGTTGCGGCATCATCAATTCAAGCGTTCCTTGAAGAACTTACATCGGAACAGACCGCAGACACCTGTTCGGCGTTCCTTGAATACATTGAGGAAACGTCAGACAGCGACAAAAACCTTGCAACCGGTGTAAAGGAAGCCTTGATTATCTGTCTTAACGAAATGAAGGACTATCTTCAAATTGCACCTGTTTCCTATGTTGATGAAGATGAAACGGACGATATGGACAGTGTGCTTGAAAGCTACATCATCAAGGCAGAAAATCTGAAAGTTTAAGGTGAAAAAGTTGTGGGAGCATAATTCCCCAATGGGGAATTACCAAGAAATAGCATAATAACATTATCGGCGGTATTGTTAAGGCAGTACCGCCGATTTACTTATATAAAATGCAAGCAAAACTGTTAGCCAATTGTGTTTTAATTGTTCTTATATAAAAGTCATTTGGTAGCCATTACAGATTTATTATTTTTATGTTTTGCAATTAAAAACCATATAGCTCCTATAATTGAAACAAAAAATGCTACATAAAACAGATAATAGCCAATACCCCAGTTATACAAGTAACTTGGGAGTACTCCTCTATCCGAATAATCATAGTTTTGCAGGCAAAAAACTCCGAATGACAATAAACTGAAAATTATTATCGGTATTGGTTTTTCACTGAGTGCACAGAACGCGGCTATAAGCGCAAAACCTCCCAATGCCGAAAGAATTACAACATACAGTATGCCGCTTTCTTTATCTCCCCACACCTGTTCGCTTAAAGTATAATAAATCCTTGTGTATTTGAACATAGATATGTTTATCATGTCTTTTGATGTAAGATCAAGTTCCTCTATCTCTACATGATCCGGCATTTCACGCATGGCATCTGCAAAATCCTTTTTTGCCGAACCATAAGGCAAAAAAATACAGATCAGCATAAGAAATGTTCCTATTATTGTCAGAATATATGGTATTTTTGTTCTTTCCATGATTTTTACCTCCGTTTAAATAAATAATTTACGAATACATTTCGGTCATTTTATTCAGTATGCGCCCGTATACTTCCATGTAATAAGCGTAATCGGCGGCAGAAAGATCATCCGTATCTATTTCGTCAAATTCCTCTTCCAGTTCGTCAAGACGTTCCTCATATTCGTCCAGTTCTTCCAGCATATCGCCATAGCTGCTTAACATTGACAGATAATCTCCGGAAGAAAGCGAGTTCATATATTCCTTATAAAAATCTACATACTCGTCCCAGAAAGCCTCGTATTCATCAAGAAATGCTTTTAATTCGGGAGTGACTTTATCGGAAGAAGTCTTTTTATCAGATTCAACATTTGTTTCTGATTTTGCGGACGTTTCGGATACCGTTTCGTTACGGTTATTTGTTGTTTCAGAGGATTCATCAGTTTTTGGTGCGGCATTAAAAATATAATCAATATCGGTGTTGCCGTCATAAAATTCGCTCCAGACATTGTTGTAATAGTCATAAAGCAAACTCCATGTTTCGGAATATTCCTCGTATAAACTGCTCCATGAATTGGAATTGCTCTCATACATATCCGACCATGTTTCGGAATTTTCACTATCCGGAGCATTATCTATAAGCTCGTCACATTTATCGTAGATGTCGCTGTAAGCACTATCCCAAGAATCATAAAATTCGCTTATTCCATTATCCCATGTATTGTAGAAATCACTTATATTACTGTCCCAAGAAGAATAATCGTCAATTCCTTTTGAAGCCATACACCTATAATAATCAATAGAAGCCGTTTTCAGTAATGAATAGTAATCATTAGAAGTTTGCTCGGCAAACCGGTAAAATTCTTTAACTGCGTTCTTATTTTTATTATATGTATCGTAAGAATTTCCCAGTTTGCTCAACAGATCATCTGCACTTTGTGATATTGATTCTGCCGCGGTCTTACTTTCCTCATTTACCATTGTAATTATACTCTCAAGATCGCTATTGTCATATGAAAGTGCTTTCGTTTCTGATACTTTCTGACGGTGTTCGGAACCTGATTCTGAAACTGTTTGCAGACTTTCAGAAGTCATTTGTTCTGACTGTTTATTATTTTCACATCCCGTGATCGTTGTGGTAATTGTAAATATCAAAGTCAAAACAACAATATTCTTTGAAATGTGTAAAAAATTTAATATTTTCATAGACGACACTCCCTCATTAAATTTTTTCCGTTTTCTCTGACCAACTCAAAGGTATTATCAGAAATATATTTTTCCACCAAATGCCATTCTCTTTTGAAAGCGAAATATAAATGTCCATCAACTAATTTTGTAGGGCAAGTATATCTTCTACCATGTGAAATAACTTGACACCAATTTAGTATCTTATTTATGCCTGTCACGAGCATATTTCTTTATCCTCCTTCAAAACTTGAATAAATTCAATTTTCCGCTATGCACCAAATTGTGGCAATGATGACAAAGCGATATTATGTTATCTGTTGCAGCAGCGCCTGAAAATTGACAGTCTATGATGTGATGTCCCTCCACATCATTTTTTGATCCGCAAATTTGACAGGTATAATCATCACGTATTTTGCCGTTTTTCTGCGCACGAATATGTGCCGATGAACGTTTTGATGACATATCACTTACCTCCTATTCTTTTAACGCCATTTTGAAGAAGTGATCCAAGGCAACACCGCACAAAAAGGTTGCAAAAATTGAAAAAATATGATATAATAAAGATATGGAAAAGCAAATAACATT
>CANQTP010000099.1 GCA_947626755.1 uncultured Clostridia bacterium | reverse complement strand
TATGATTATTGTTTATAGTGCGCCAAAGTCAAATAACATACCGCCGTTCGGATCAAGAACGGCGTCTATTAACCTCCGTGGGATTATCGTTGTTTGAAATATACCCGATAAATCTGTAATAAATATCAACTTTCACAACAGCTTTACCGTCAATATTTTCCCTTTCGTGAATGTAAATTTTCTCGATAAGCGTGTGAACAAGTTCGTAATCAAGTTCGGTAATGTCGGTGTAATTTTCAATAAGCTGAATAAAGCGCTTAGCATTTTCAGCATTTTTCTCACTGTTTTTCAGAACGGAAGTTATTTCATTAAGTCTTGCCTTTACTGTTGAAAGTTCTTTTTCCATATTCTCGGACATTGTTGAATAACGTTCTTTGGATATTACTCCGAAGACCATATCCTCGTACATTTTCTGTATAAGTGTATCAAGTTCAGCGATCCTCTTCTTTGACTTTTCGGATTCTTTTATCAACACCGTTTTTGCGGCAGACTGTTCACTATCAGAAATTGATGTAAGCATTTTAAGATATTCCTCTGAATTTTCCGCAGCCAGTCCCGCATGAAGTTTTATGTCCGAAAGTACAACTCCGTAAAGCTGTTCAAAGGTTATGTAGTGTGCGGAACAATATTGTTTTCCATACTTGATTGCCGTTTGACAGCGGTACGCACCTTTTGAATCCCTATCTTGATACCTCTTTGAAAATCCATGCACTTTTCCGCAGTCCGGACACTTTACAAGTCCTCTGAAAATATTATCAGGATTTGTTGTTTTTGAATGGGATTTTACAGACAAACGCTTGTACACTGTATCATAATCTTCCTGACTTACAAGTGCCTCGTGCGTTCCCTCTGTAATTATCCAATCTTCCTGCGGAATATCCAATTTTCTCTTGTCCTTGAACGAACGGCGGGTAGAACGGTTTGCAACAGTCTTGCCTGTATAAACAGGATTTAACAAAATACATTTAACCGTAGCTTTAAGCCAGTAATAGGGATATTTGGGGAAATTTCCATTGCTTTCAGCACCGATCCTAACAAGATAATCCGCTTTCGGAATAAGCAAATTCATCTCCCGAAGTTTTGCAGCGATCTCTCCGCAGCTTTTACCCTCTATCGCCAAACGGTACATCAGCTTAACATATTCTGCTCTGTCGTTGGGAATAAGCCTTGTCCTGTCGGCAGGATCCTTATCATATCCGTATGGAGGAAGTCCCGTAAGGCAATCGCCTTTCAGTGCCTTGGTGTGAAGTGCTGCTCTGATCTTTTTGCTTATGTCTTTAGCATACCATTCATTGATGATGTTCTTGAACGGAGCAAATTCATTATCACCGAGTTCAGAATCCACATTGTCGTTTACGGCAATAAAATGCACATCTTTTTGCGGGAAAAATACCTCGGAATAATATCCTGTCATCAGATATTCTCTGCCCAGACGTGAAAGGTCTTTTACAATAACAGTGCCGATCCTGCCGTTTTCAACATCATTTATCAGACGTTTGAAATCGGGACGGTCAAAATTTGTTCCACTGTAACCATCGTCTACATAGTATTCGATGTTGAAATAACCCTTGTCCTTTGCATACCGTTCAAGCATAGCTTTCTGGTTCTGAATACTCATGCTGTCGCCCTGATATTCGTCATCTTTGCTGAGTCTGCAATAAAGTGCAGTAATGTTGTTCTGCTGTTTTGATATCATAAATAGCCATCCTTTCCAAACAGCAGACCATGACTATATAAATATTATACCACACGGTCTGCCATATTTCAATAGTTTTGCGAAATCGTTTTCGCTGATTTTTCATACTGTATTTTGTGTAATTTAATGGGCTGCGTATTGCAAATCGAAAGAAAATGCTGTATAATATTATCAAGGCGGTGATAAAATGTTCTGCAATTTCAGCAGCGTAATAAAAATTCTTCTTGAACATAAGCGCGAAAATATGCCCGATTTTGAGGATAAGAAACACGACTATACCCAACTGAGCCTTATACGGGGATTGTTTGACAGTTACTATCAGGAAAATGCCGATTTTGAATTTGATAACGGCGTGGTCAATAAATGGATACAAGGCGCACGTCCTGTTTATTCGGGAATAGTAAATTACTATCGTGTCAAGGAAAATCACGAAAAAATGACCGATTGCTTTGAGGATTTTGTCCTGCCTTATCTATTCGATTTTGATAAGGTCATTGAAAAACTGTATCTGCTGCTTACAAACGACCGCGAACATTTAAGTTCAAAGATACGCCGCAAATTGACGAAAAATTATCCCTTTGAAGATGAACGGGACAAGTGTAAATTTGTCACCGAACTTATATGTACAACGCTTGACGGAACGGGAGTTATCGGAAAAAATCTGCTTACCGCAAATGAAATAGCGATCGTGCCTGCCGTTTACGGAGCAGATGTTCCTCCTGTGTGCAGATACTTCTGCGGACGTGATAAGGAACTTGAAGAACTCCATAAAATACTTGAAACGGAAAAGAATATCTTCATCAGCGGTTTTGCAGGAATAGGAAAAAGCGAATTTGCAAAAGCATTTGCGGCGAAATACAAAAAGGAATTCCGTAATATCTTCTATTTCACCTACAATGGCAGCCTTGAAAATATGATCGCCGATATTGACCATTCCGATGATATTGTAGGTGAGGATAAACAGACGCGTTTTAAAAATCACAATTCCTTTATGAACAGTCTTAATGATGATACACTGATAATTATTGATAATTTCAACGTCACTGCAACAGATGATCCTTTCTTGGATAAAATGTTGAATTATCACTGCAAGATAATATTTACCACACGGAGCAATTTTGATGATGAATTTACATATACTCTTGACGTTATCTCCGATACGGAAACACTTACGGAACTTTTCAGCAGATATTATTCACACACGGAAGAAAATATCGAAACGGTAAAGGAAATTATCGGCGCAGTGCATAAACATACATTGTCAGTTGAAATGTCCGCAAAACTTCTTGAAAAGGGAATACATTCTCCGACAGAAGTTCTTGAATGTCTTAAAAAGAACAGCGCAGAACCAAGAGCCGCCGACAAAATAAAAGTCAAAAAAGACGGCGCGAATATTAAAGAAACATATTACAACCATATCCGTGCCTTGTTTTCCCTCTGTTCTCTAACCGATAAGCAGAAACAGATAATGATGTGCATGGTCATTGTTCCCGCTGACGGTATCAGAAAAAAGCAGCTTGCGGAGTATATGAAACTTGACGATATGAACGACATCAACGATCTTGCGGAACTGGGTTTTGTTACAACAGGAACACTTGATATTGTCGCACTGCACCCTATGATACGGGATATTGCGATCCTTGATCTGAAACCGTCAATAAACGGCTGCAAAGTCTTTGTAAATTCAATAAATGAAAAAATGCTGATACAAGGAATCGAACTGCCAAATTCGGCTGCGATCATTTCGATTGTTGAAAATACGATAAAATATCTGGAAAAAGATAATACCGCACTTTACCTTGATATGCTTGAAAACGCCTGCGGTTTTGCGGATAATTATCCTTTTCCCGAACGTGCGGAGTTTATCGGGAATATCCTTTCCGAAATGCAGAAATATATCACCGAAAACAAAGACAAGGCACTGTATCTGAATTATATGGCAATGCTCAAAAGAGAAACGGAAAACGATCTGCAAACTGCCCTTGAATATCTCCGGAATGCGCTGTCACTCTGCGAAAAAGATAAAAATATTGTCCTGTATGCAAATCTGAATATGAATATTGCCATAGTGTATTTTGAAATGAACAGGGTAAATGAAAGTCTTGAACTTATGCGCAAGGCAATTGATATGCTTGTCGGTTCGGAAATATACAATAATGACCTTATCGTTATGGTTCTGAACTACACCACCGTCCTTTTTGATACGGGGCATTATCAGGAATCGCTTAACATTATGATCGAGTGCAAACACATTACGGAGGGCGCAAAAACGGTTTTCCACGCAAGACTTATCTACAACATAGCCGCCGTGTACGCCATAGGTAAATATCACGATAAAGCTATCCGACATTTTGAAAGAGCATTTAACGAATTTACGGAACTCGGCTGCACCGAAGAATGTAATTACAGAAAATTGCTTGCATCGGAACTTCTGAAAAGCAAAGGTATCGAATATCCCCAAAATCGGAGGAAAGATCATCTTGCATAATAACTGTTCCGCCGCTGCCGTTCTTGTTCTTCTTTCTCCTGCTGCCGCACTTTTTCAATGACTTTTGCAGACCATTCGCTTATGCGGATAATTTGTTCTCTGAAACTTCTCGGATTATTTCTCTCAGGCAGGTCTTTGACTTTTTCATTTAAGTCTGCGATCTGCCGTTTTGCTTTTTCCTCTTTGAGAATACGTTCAAAATCTGTTTCCGCAAGTTTCAGATATTCCGCATAATGCCTTGCATAATCATTCTTGCGTTTTTTGTTTTCACGGAATTCTTCCTCTTTCTTTTCGATAATATCGGCAGGAAAATCGTTTGCTTTCATTGTCCGCAGTTCATATTCCAGCCTGTCCGAACGTTCCGCGGCACTGTTTGTCAGATTTTCAAATTCTTCGCGGGAACGGATATTCATTTCACCGATAAAGAAAAGCAGATCCGCATTTCTTTGAAGTTCATAAACCGTAGTCTGCGGCACACGGCTTTTTGAACGGTAAATTTCAAGCTGCATATTTTTAAGACAAACGGCAGTTTCTATCTGCATTCCGCGAAGATGATCGCCAAAACATATCTCGATATTTTTATTCTGAATACGATAGGAAAGCATTTCCTTTGAATATCCGTAACCAAGACGATAAAGCGAACAGCCGTATTTTACATTTTCAGGCTTTGCGATAAAACGTTTTTCGTCCGTAAAAATATATCCTGCCGACTTCATTTTTTCAATAAGTAAGTCAATGTCCGTAACATCGGGTTCAAGTATCATTCTGTCAATATCGTCCGCCATTTTTACTTTCCAAGAACGCTCGGTCTTTCTTGCAAGCCATTCGCAGTATGTCATACTCTTGTTACCGAATGCGTCAATGATCTTCAGACCTTTTTCAAGACAAATCCTGTCGGAAATTTCTCTTGCAAGCGCAAGAGTTTGTTTGTTGGCTCTCCACCTGTTTCCGTAAAGGTCAAATGGACACACCGCAATGTGATTGTGAACGTGATCGGTATTTGTATGCGTTGAAATTATGACAGGACGGTTTTCTCCGAACATCTCCTTTGCCCACGCCACACCTATCTTGTGTGCTGTTTCTGCGGACACGGTATCATCAAATGACTGTATATATGAATGTATGCGGATATGGCTTTTCCCGCTTTCTTTGCTTTTGCAGCTGAATTTTTCCATTGCAAAATGCTCATAAACGAACTTAAACTCCTCGCATACCGATCTGTATTCGTTTGTGCAGCAAATGCCTGTTGTTAACTTCATCTGTTCGTTTTTCTGCGGGTTAAGAATATATTTCAGATGTGAAAACGGTGTTGTATGTACCGCCGTATATTTTACGATTGCCATTACAGCACCTCACATTCAAGAGGTCGGACATATTCTTTAAAACCGCCGTAGACTGCTTTTAAATATTGTTTCATATCCTCAATATCTTTTTTGTAAATGCTGTTTGTGGAATTTGCCACCATAGCGATCTGATTTATGTTATTTCCTATTGCAGAGAGCGCCTTTCCGAAATTAAAGATACTTTCCGTATCATACAAGATAATTTTTCCGTAAACGGCATTAGTCCGCACATAATCACTTATTGTCATACAGGCTTTTTGTGCTTTTTCCCGTATATTCCGCAGTTCCTCGTCTGAAACACGGAATTTTATGCTTTTATCTCTTTTCATATTTTATCCTTTCCGATTTTGTCCCCACAAAATCTATGCTTGCTAAAAAATACTGCTTTTCTCCAAGGTTGAATAACACCTTTTTTCAACCTTGGAGAATTGCTTTTCTATACGGTCGAAAACTTAATTTTTATTGCCGAACAAGGCTTTTAAACCCTTTTTACTGTCAAGTCCGGCGTGCAGTTTTTCAATCTCCTCACGAAGTTCGGCAATAATGCTTTCTTTTTCTGCAAGGGTATTTTCAAGAGCGTGAATATCTTCATGGTACTTGTTTTCCTGCTTTATTAATTCGGAACGCAGTTTATCCGTTTCCGTATCTTTTTGCCGCAGCAGATAATTGAGCCTATCTATCTCGTCAGAATATTCTTCATTCTGCTCAACAATTTGTATACACTCCTGTTCAAGTTCATTTATCCTTGCGGGTATGCCTTTCAGAAATTCCTCCGCATATTCGTCAAGTTCCATGCTTTTGCCCTTTTCTTTGAAAATATGCCCGTAAAGAGTTTTTGTCTTGTGATTCTTGATCTTCTTGTAAACTGTCTGATATTTCGCGCCGTATTTTTGGCAGAATTCTTTTACCGTCATAATATTACCCTCCGATAAAATCCATATCAATGTCGTTTTCGTCCGAAACAACAGTATTATTTTTTACAGTTTTATCGGACAAAGCATAATTGCCTATAAAGTTCCCGCAAACAGTGATAAGCAGTTTGGGAAGTTCCTCCGAAAGAGCGGTTTTCAGCAAGGACAAAATTTCATCAACGGCATTTTCACTCGATCATCCTCTTTCGGTTTGCCGATAATGTTATCGTACAAAGCTGAAACAAGGGCATTATTCACCGTTCTGAACTTGCTTTTGTCAATGCTGTCAATGAACTTTATCACTTCATTGTCCTTGCTTTTAGCGGGATTAAGGCGGACGGTTATTCGTCTGATACTGTTCATGTTATCACCTTGCTTTCGGCTTTGCATTTCAGAAGTGCAAAATGCTCAAATCCTTTCGCGGCGGCGCATACGTCATTTATGAAAAATGTTCTGCTCGGTTCATATTTACCGTAACGTTTTAAAAGCGCACCACCGCCGCCCGCAACGTACAGTTTCATAAAGTCGGGATCATATTCGTATTTCTCTAATGTGTCCGTCAGCTGTCTGCAATAATTTTCCGCTGTCTTTTCAAGAACGGAAATATACTTTTCCGAAATATCTGTTTTTCTTCCGAATATGAAACTTTCTACAACGGCAGGATCTATTTTCTTGCCGAAGCTGTCCATTATCGCATTGTGCGCCATTATTCTGAATTGTCCCACACCAATTTTTTCGGTATGGCATTTTTCCTCGATAACCTTTTTATCGGAAAGATAAATGATATTCATTGTGCCGTTTCCTATGTCCGCTATCATGCTTACGCCGGAAAGTTCATTGTTTCTTCCGTAAATCGCGGGATAGCCTTGGGGAAAGATGTAGCACTTTTCAAGATGAAATTTAAAATGTCTGCCGTTGTATTCAAACTCCGGCTCGGTGTCTGAAAGAAGATACTTCCTTGTATCCTCTCTTTGCGCTTTTACCATTGAAGTGGGAATACCAACCGCAAGAATTATATTTCCTTGTGTAACATTGTTCGCAAGGCATTCCGCCGCGATCCCCGCATATGCAAGAATAAGGAAGTCGGTATCGGCGGTTTTGTCGGAAATGAAAGGTTTGCTGCTTTCGCCTATTTTGTAGTAAGTTCCTTTGTAGAGCAAAGTTTTACCTTTGAAAACAGGTTCGGTATCGTGGACTGTAACGCCTGTCGGAAAGCAGATGTTTGCGGTCTTGATATTCCCATAACCGAGGTCAAGACCGATGATGTATGAATCTTTGTAAGGTATCATGCTGTTTTCTCCTCCGTTTCGTTATTCAGTATCTTGGAACGCAGCAGATCAACGAGCAGCTGTTCCGCTGTTTTACGGGAATCATTATCGGAAAAAGATGTGACGATAAATGTGGTTTTACCGATATTTTCGGTATGTTCTCCGATAACGGAATAGGTATGTTCTTTCATAAAATATCCTTTCTGTCACAAATGACGTTGTTTTTCACGGAATGATGTCAAATTCATGAAATTGACGCTGATTTCTGACGTC
>CANQTP010000098.1 GCA_947626755.1 uncultured Clostridia bacterium | reverse complement strand
GCTGCGCTTATGGTGCTTCACCTTGCGCTTTCTTCGCAGCTGCAAATGATTTTATCGCTTAAGTTTAACAAGATGATAGGCTTGCTCGGAAACGCGGCAATTCTCGCCCTCGGCATGATTACTTGGTGGGCAGACAGCCCTGCAAAGTGGCTTTTTCCGCTCGCACATTCGACGGTGGTTTATCACTATGATGAGCTTTTTAACCGTGTGAATTTCCCTATTTCAGGCTCGTTTGCGTATCTTGCTGCGGCGAATGTTTTGCTCTATTTTGCGGGAAAATATGTAATCAAGCAGAAAAACCTCTCGCTGATGAGTAAGGAGGATTAAGATGATAACGGTAAATAACGTTAGCTTAAAGATAAAGAAAGACATGATTCTTCGGAACATAAATGTCGAGTTTGAGAGCGGAAAGATTCACGGAATCATCGGCAGGAACGGCAGCGGAAAGACCATGCTGATGAAATGCATTTGCGGGTTTATCCGCCCGACAGAGGGCGAAATCACGGTTGCGGGCAAGCGAATCGGCATTGACTGCGACTTTCCCGAGAGCGTGGGTATCATCATCGAAACGCCGGAGTTTATACCGTACTACACCGGTTTCAAGAACCTCAAGCTCCTTGCGGATATTCGACATAAGATCACCGACGAGGACATCAGAAAAAGTATAGAGCTCGTCGGGCTTGACCCGAAGCTGAAAAAATCTGTAAAGAAATATTCCCTCGGTATGCGCCAGAGGCTCGGGCTTGCGCAGGCGATAATGGAAAACCCCGACCTGCTGATCCTTGACGAGCCGATGAACGGGCTTGACAAGGACGGCGTCGGGGAGATGCGGAAGTATCTTTTAGACCTTAAAGCGCAGGGCAAAACTATCCTCATCGCTTCACATTCTGCCGAGGATATTGACGTGCTCTGCGATACCGTGGTTGAGATGGATAAAGGAAAAATGGAGAGGGTGAGGTAAAACAATCTATTTAGGTCCAATGTTCTGAAATAAAACAAGGGCAAAAGCGCCCGGTCGGGTCTTATTCGTCAAAATTTGCTGTTATGCATATTTTTTGACCACTCATGCGCGATTTCGACCATTCGTGTAAAATGTATTGACATTTGAATTGCAAAAAGCTATACTGAGTGTAACTAAAGGCATGGTATCAGTCACTATTCTTTTGATGGAGAGCTGTCCTGATACAAAATATGTATTTTGCACTTCTTCACCCTATAACTACTATGTTATCCCGTGCGGTGCCGATGATAAAAATAAAACAAAAGGAGTCAATCATGAAAAACATCGTGGCAGCAATAATATCTGTTTTAGCCTGTATTTTGCTGGGAATCATATTCCTGTCTCAAAAGACGACTCTGTTAAACGGGCTAAAATCGAACACCGAAAACGACAGCGCCTTGGTTACGGGGAGTGTTTCAGACGATGAAGCGGTCACGACAATAGCATCGTCGGAAGTGCCGATAGTTGACTCAGACATTCACACTGATTCCGTCACCGAAGCCCCTTCGGCAACTGATACTCCTGCGTCGGCAACAGAGCTTCCCACAGATACGTCCTCAGATTACAGCGGTTCGCCGGAAACCGCGCCGTTAGTCACTGACGAAAGCGAAACTGCTCCTGCGCTGACTGAACCTGAATGAGAAGACGATGTTTCGATAATACAAGATTCTGAAGCACCTGAAACAACTGAAACACCCACAGAACCTGAGCAACCTCAGAACAGCGAAATACCCGAAATAATCAAAACTTCTGAACAAAACGGTTACAGATATGACATTCGTGAATTTGTGATTTCCGATGTTCTTCCGGAAGGCGTTTTGCTCTCGGACACAACTCAAAGCTTCGGCAGCTTTGACACTTATGATGAAAACGGCCTTGCCACTTCTCGCGGCGACAGCGTGGCTTCGCACCTGTCGGAAAACGGAGAGTATGACGGCTATCTCGGGAAAAATTACGTTTGGGCGGTACTGAGATTTGATTTGACTAACCTTAGCGGGAAGGACGAATATATAACCGTCGGCGATCTGCATTTGAGTTTCGGCAAATATAAGAAGGTCTCTTATATGGGCAAAGAGCGTTACAGATATGAGTACTCCATAGAAACAGGGTATATGAATATGCACGACGCAATGCCCGAGATACCCGCTGACAAGCAGTATTATACTCTCCATTTTGACGTCAACGAAACAAAACAGCTCGTCTTTTGCTACCTGTTGGAGAAAAAGTATTCGGACGAAACATTATATCTTGAAATGAATATCCACAACGACGGAGAGAGCTATGACTATTTGAAGCTTAGCTGAGGTTTTTATAATGAGTATTTTTAAATTTGAAATAAAATGCTCTTTAAATATATATTTTGCCGCCGCTCTGATAATCGGCTGTGCTGTAACTTTGAGCGATATTTTTAACGTTCTGAAATTCACGGGCTTTATGGGGAAATATCCCCCCTCGCTCTATCAGTATTGGATAGGCGTAGAATTTCGCTCCTTGCAGAACACTCTTTACTTCATGCTCACACTGATTTTAGCGGCCCTGCCCTTTGCAGACTCCTATTTTTGCGACAAGCGGGGATACATAAAGCAAATTGTAACAAGAGTGAGCCGCAAAAGGTATCTTTCAGCAAAATATCTTGCCGTATTCCTATCGGGAGGTCTTGCGTTCTCTGTTCCGCTAATTGTGAATTTTATAGCGGTTGCCTGCATCTGCCCTGCTCTCTCGCCGCAGGCTTCCACAGGAACCTTCGCCACGTATGAAAACGGCTTTTTGTCACTGCTGTTTATCAGTCACCCGCTTGTCTACTGTGCATTCTATACCGTGTATGACTTTCTTATCGCGGGGCTTTTCGCAACGGTTTCGCTGACCGCCGCGCTCTTTATAAAAAACCGATTTGCTGTGCTTGCATCGCCGTTTATTCTGTTTCTTCTTTGGAGCGTAATCACGGGCGGACTAAATCTCGGAAACTTTGACGCCTATAATATTTTGCGCGCTTCTCAGGGCTTTAGCCCGAAGCCTGACGCTTTTTCAATAATCGCTGTTCCGCTTGTTCTGATTTTGGCCACTTTTCCGCTGTATTTTGTCAAAAGCAGCTCTGACGACGTGATGTAGAGGTCAATTTTATGAGAGAAAAAAATAATGGGTTTATAAAAAAGACCGTTGCGATAACAAAATCAGACATCTCACAAAGGGGCGTATATATTATTCTGCTGCCGCTGATAGTTTTGCCTTTGCTGTATATCGAAAGAAACGTTTCCCCGCCTGCCGTACTCGCCGACGGATTCTCGGAAAATATATACAGGCTTTTCAGGGGAGATTACCGAATATCCCCCGAGTTTAGCTATCAGCCTCCTATTGTCTGGATCTTTCTTAACGCTTATCTTGCATTCGCCGTAGGGAGCTTTCCTTTTGGGAACGCAGACGCTGCAACGATTCTTAAAACCCATTCAAGGCTCAGCTGGTGGCTTTCAAAATGCGCTGCGCTTGCAGCCATGGTATTACTTGAGTATTTTGCAGTCTATCTGACTGTATTTGCGGTCAGCCTAATTCAAGGAAACGAAACTTTCGGTTTTAATCACTCAAACCTTGCAGCGGTTCTGCTGCCGCTTTGCGTAACCCTTGCCTGTTCATTCATTCAGGCAGGCTTTAATCTTGTTGTAAAGCCTGTTTTCAGCTTTGCGGCGGTGATCTCCTTACAGATCATATCAACCTATGTCCACATGCCGCTTATCTTTACAAGCTACTCACAGCTTATGCGCACCGAGATCTCAGGCTTTGGAAAAATATCTCCTATATGTGCGATACCGATTCTTTTGGGAAATAACCGCTGTCTGCATAATTGCGGGAGTGTTTGCAGCAAGCAGAATCGACTATGTAGGTAAAAAGGAGTAACTATGATCGAGCTAATTAACTACACAAAGGTTATCCGCAAGGCAGCAGTGCTGAAAAATATAAATCTTCGGCTTGAAAGCGGCATGGTCTACGGGCTTTCGGGGAAAAACGGGAGCGGCAAAACCATGCTCATGAGAGCGATCTGCGGCCTTATCCGCCCGACCGAGGGCAAGGTTGTTATTGACGGCAAGGTTTTGGGCGAAACGCTTTCATTCCCTCCGAGCGTTGGCGTTCTGATAGAAAACCCCGATTTTTTAGAGGGCAGGACTGCGCTTTCCAATCTTAAGCTGCTGGCGTCGATAAAAACATCGCCTCTGAAGACGATATAGTCAAAGCGCTTTCGGCGGTGGGGCTTGATCCTTTTGACAAAAGAAAATATCGCAAGTTTTCGCTCGGAATGAAGCAGAAGCTCGGCATAGCGGCGGCGATTATGGAAAAGCCTGAAATACTTATACTAGACGAGCCTTTAAACGCCCTTGACGCAGACGGAGTAGAGCGTGTAAGAGAAATCCTCAAAGATTTCAAAGAACACGGCGCGACCGTTATTTTAGCTTGTCATGACCGTGAAGAACTTGAGCTTTTGTCGGACGTAATAATTAAAATTGAAAGCGGGGAGATACCGGCGTGAAAAGATTGGTTGTTGCCGCCTTGTCGGTAGTTTTTATCGCCCTTGTCCGTTTCAGAATCTATACTGTAAATCAAAAATACCCTGCAATTAGAGAGATTACGGTTGGAATAGGCGAAACCGCTGAAATAAACGGTCTTGAAATAACCCTGCGGAGCGTTGAGATCATCATGGCAGATGAAATTGAGGGTTATTCCGACCCTGCGGGCGGATCGGGCGGAAAGGAGAAAATGCTCGTTTTCACGGTGGACTTTTATAATCAACCCGACACGGAAATAGTCCTGCCTGCTTATGAGTTTACCGCCGAGTCGGGCGCGTGGCGAAACGGTTTGGACCAAAGCGCGTTTTTCTCGATGAACAACACCGACACGCTTATGAAAATAATTGATCCGAAAGAGACGGCTTCGATTAAGCTCGGCTATTCGATCTATGAGAAATATGAGATGGGTATAAACGTGTGGGAGAATATCGAAAACCGAGCATTTACAACGGTGTGGCTGGCATACCCGATAAAAATTGTGGTGAAAGAATAAAACGAAAGCTGAATACTGAAACAACACACTGTGTTCATGGCTTGAGTACCAACCTGTATTGTGGTTAGCCACAAACGTAAAATAAAAATACCCGTCTGAGCGGAATTTCGTTTTTGCTTGTTGAGAAAAATACAAACCCTCTTGAATACATCCAAAAGATGTGGTAGCACATTTGAAAAATGATTGTTCTAACCCTAATTATAGAATAATTTGATAATTAAATAGCGAAAGGATGATATAAATGGAATCATATGAAAATGCCGTCTATAGGCCATTTGATGATGAGGAATTTAGGCAGATGCCTTCAGCAGAAGGAATCAGAATGTATGATTTGCAACACTATTTATTGGGAAGCAACAGTGCACAAACCGAATGGCAAAATCCTGATAAGGCTCGAAGCACGTTTATTCACCTGTCCTCTTATGAGCACTTTATTGACAAAAATCAATTAATACTGTTAGGACGTACAGGCTCAGGCAAGTCAGCAATAATATGTAGTTTAAAGGATGACATTGAAAAGGGTAAAGTTAGTGAATATACAGATGTAATTCAAATAGACGAAGCTGATTTTTGCATTAAACTGGCGGAGCTTTGCTATGATGTTGATATAACTCATTTTGAGGCAGCCAGCAAAGTAACACAAGCTATAATGATGACTATGTACACTACGGTGATGCTATATTGTTTTTCAAACTATAAAGATAAGCTGGCAGAAGGTGGTAGTATAATTCAATATCTTTCTTCTCAAGGCTTTGTAAGAAGTCCAGTAAGTGGTATGAGAGATGTGCTTAATGAGCTGACGTCTGAAGGTTTTGAAAGAGATCTTAGCAACTTGATTAGCAGTAACAATGGTAAGGCACTCATTTCGGTATCGAGGATTTTTTCACACATATATAACGCTATCAAAAACAGTAATAATGAACCAGAGGCTATTCATGATGATTATACCACTGCTCTTTCGGAATTGTCGACATTATTAATAGACAACAAAAAATATTTTTTACTGTTACTTGATTCATTCGATGAATATCGAGTAAACGATTCTGCTTTTGTTGTAGGAATAAAATCGTTGATCCTGGCAGCATTTACGATGTTCAATAACTCCATAAGAACTCCTGTTTTATTAAAAATTGCCATGGCTTCCGAGGTGTATACTAGAGTGCTAACGAATTTACCTGCTAAAAATCATTCAAATACAGTGGTAATAACTTGGACATATAAAGAGCTGATGAAGTGTATGGCGATTAGCTTTCTTTCGTGGTATAACAGTGGCGATTGTTATAGCAATAAAAAAGTCCTATTCAGTTTTCTTGACAAATACAAGTTGTCAGATTTAAAAAATCCCAACACAGCTTATAAAACTGTGGAAAATATCTTTAATAATATTTTGCCGGATATTTGCTCTACAAACTCAAGTTACACCTATATTACATTGGCTTACATAACAAGGCATACAATGAAAAGACCTCGAGAAATACTTCAAGTGTTTAACGCTATATTAGATTGTATAATTTGCAATAATGACACAAAGTATTTTTTGGATAATGGAAAAAGTGGACGCATCAAAGACCTCGTTCATTCCCTACAAGATGATTTCATTCGTCAAAATCTCAGCATTTACAGAATCTTTATTCCAAATATTGATAATTACGTTGATACTTTATTGCGAGGAAAAAAGTTTATATTTTCCTTAAGCGAAGATGAGTTTGAAAAAAAATTAAAAGAGGTAAACGCACAAGTCCAGGAGGATGTTACAACAACATCATCAGAATATTTGTCGCATTTGACGCGAATAGATATTCTTAGCATTGTTTTTGAAACAGGTTTACTCGGAAAAGTACAACGAGTTCGCCAAATTGATGCACAAAACATTGAACAATTTAATGCTGAACGTCCGCTGAATATAATTGACGCCATATTTGAGTATCAATTCAAGGGCAACATAAAGAAAAGCTCTCAATCACAGTATGTAATTCATCCTATGTGTTATGAACATTTCAATTGCTTTGTTGGTATGCGCTCTATGGTCAACACTGACAGCTTTGATAAAACTGAGTTACTGTGTTCCGTTATCCCCGAATAAAATAGCATTATCTCAAAGTATCTTAAGCGGTTATATCTTTTCGCTTTGATAAATCACCAGACATAATAACTCTGTTGAGAGTTAATGGTTGACGGGATTACTCAAAGAACAGACGACTGATTCTCTTTGGCTTATCGGTTGTCTGTTCTTTTTCAGTCTGCTTGTCCTGCCCGTCCCCGCATAGCATCCTCTCAACATTAGCCTTAACGGTCAATATCTCTTTCATTTCGTACCTGGTCTTTTTCATTTCAGGATAAGACTCTCTTTTCTCAGAAAGTAGCTGTGCATATTCCTCCTGCAAGCTCATAAAGCTGTTTGATCCTGTCGTATTCGATGATTCTATCAAGAAGTTCATTGTATTGCGTACAAAATTTGGCAATTACTTTGACAAGTCACATACAGAGGATATCTTCGATTATATCCCGCAGCGGAAAACAAACCAGATTTTTACTCCGAAGCGTATCGTAAATCAGATGGTCAATATGCTGTAGCAGGAAAATCCCAGATGCTTTAATGATCCGACAAAGACCTTTGCTGATCTCTATATGAAGTCCAGTCTTTATATAGCTGAGATCGTAAATCGCCTATTTAACAGTGAGAGCATGAAACGGGCATTCCCTGACGAAGCTCCGCGTTTACAGCACGTTTTTGAGAATCAGAGGTGTACGGACTTACACCGACTTGGATTTGAGGGCGGAGAACTGCTCAAAGAAACATCATCTGAGCCAGTGTGATGCGCTACCACTGGCAAAGGATGGGAAACTGTAAGCAAAGCTGGATAGTATTTTCTGACAAGGTTTGATATATAATGCAAAAAGGCACAGATGCCTCATTATCTCAATAAAATATCTGTCTTTTTTCATTCGGGGTGTGTACAAACCGCCCACAACATGATATAATATGATTGAGGTGATAAAAATGTC
>CANQTP010000097.1 GCA_947626755.1 uncultured Clostridia bacterium | reverse complement strand
TGCCCCCTTTCTTTAGACTTCCTTTCGGCATATTTATATTATACCACATTGTCTAACTTTTGGGGAGCATTTCATTCGCGGGGGCGATTTTTGTGTGGATTGTATTTTACTTAATGCACGGTATACGTTAGGCTGAAAATCACAAAGTAAAGCCTGAAGGCGTGCAGACTCAGTCTGCTCTCAACTCTCAACTTTCAACTCTTAACTCTTTAATTACGCATTACGCATTACGAATTACGCATTGAAATGGGTGCAGGCTCAGCCTTGTCAAGAGTTAATACTGAAAATCCTGCTTATATCATTATCGGATAAGCCGAAGGCTTTCATTTTATTTATTATCGCACTTCGTTCATCTGCTCTGCCTTCTGCTCTGCCTTCTGCCTTGCCCTCTGCTTTCCCTTTGATGTAATTTTCTGCCATTAAGGTATTATAATCCCAGAGCGCCTTCTGACGCGCATTGTATTCCAAGCGTTTCTGTTCGTCCTGACTTATAATTTCAAGCGTATCGACTGCTTCTCTGATATATTCATTACTGCTTGCTGCCATGTCAAATTCCTCCTTCTTTTCAGCTTTCAGAAATCTTATCCAATCATACAGGACGGTGCCGTCCTCGGTCTTTGGAAGCTTTGGTAACTCTATCAAGTGCCATTCCATTATGTCTGTATAGCAAATATTTTCGCTGTCTTCTCTGATGTGATAAATCGTGTGGAAACGCTCTGTTTCCTTAACATATTTGAAGTCTAATATGTTTATTCCAATGCATTTCTTGAAGTTTGAGTATACCTTGTCTATATTAGTCTGATCCACAAGCATTTTTGAGACATAGAACGCACTGCGTTCTGCCCAGGTTGCCATATATGAGAGTTGTATTTCAATGTCGATCTCGGTGTCGTCGTTCATAATCAAGTAAACGTCCAGTATTCCCTGTTTCACGTCCTCGTGGTTCTTGGGAAGATTTGCGTTTTTAAGAACAGTTTTCTTTATGTCGTCCACAGGGATATTTAAAACCGCACTTAAAAAGCCTTTCCGGACTTTGTCATTATGCATTATTTCCTTGAAAGCAAAATCTACTTTCGGCGACATCATAAAATATTCCTGATCGGGCACTTTCAAACACTCCTCTATACTTTCTTGTCAATTATATTATATCACGCTCAACAAAAAATTGCAATAGATACATTTTTGAAAAAACCGCCTTTCGGCGGTTTTTTCAAAAATCATGCGTGCAGACTCAGTCTGCTCCCAACTCTCAACTCTTAACTCTCAACTCTTTAATTACGCATTACGCATTACGAATTACGCATTGAAATGGGTACAGGCTCAGCCTTGTCAAGAGTTAATACTGAGTATTTTGTTTATGTCGCTTTCTGATATACCGAAAGCTTTCATCTTGGCGAGAATTTCTGCTCTGCCGGTTTGAATAGCTTCTTCCAGCTCGGACGCTTTGTCATGCATGGCTTTTTCACGCATACGGGCAAGCTCTTTTAATCTTTCGTTGTTATTCATGTTGTAAAGATCATCTATAGCTCTGTCTAATGCTGACATTTCGGCTGTTCTCAACATCTCAAACTCCTCCTTCTTGGTGGATTTTATGAACTGTAGCCAAAGATTTTTTCTATTGCCTTTATCTATTCCATCTTTTACTTTTTTCAGTTCAAAGAAATGTATCTGCATTTTGTCGGAAAGTTTTTTATTGTGTTCAACGTCCCACACGGAAAATTCGGAGTGAACATCTTCATGTTCCCCGAAAAGTACGAAATCCAATATATTTATTGATATGCAGGGACACAGCTTGCTATACGGTTCTCCCTCTTCAAGCTGCGAAGAATAGAGTTTCGACCAATAGAGAAGCGTCCTGTCGGGATAATATTTTTCCGCACGCACCTGCATTTCAATATTCACAAGCTGATCGCCTATATCAAGATTCAGATCAAGCCTGTAATATTTTTCATTGATACTTGTCGGCTCGATCTCGGGATTCTTTATGCGTATGTTATGAAGTTCGCTTTCGGGAATGTCAAGCATATCCGAAAGAAAAGCTTTTAAAATATCTTTGTTATTTTCGTTTCCGAAAAGCATTTTGAAAACAATGTCAAGTTTCGGAGATAACATTGTTTCGTCCTTTGCCATCTGAATCACCTCTTGAATACTTTTTCAATTATATTATAACACGGTTTTCGGAGAATTGCAATAGATACATTTTTGAAAAACCGCCTTTCGGCGGTTTTTTCAAAAATCATGCGTGCGGGCTCAGCCTGCTCTCAACTCTCAACTTTCAACTCTTAAAACTAAAATGTAGATTGCACTTTGTGTCATGCACGGTATACGTTAGGTTGAAGATCACAAAACCTTGCCTGCATGGGTCAAGGCTCAGCCTTGCTTTTCCGCACATTATATTTAGGCAGAGGATAGCAAAACTTTGCCTGTAGGCGTGCAGACTCAGTCTGCTTGCTTTCGCGATTGCATAAGCCTTGCCGCTTTGACGATAACGGAATCGGGCGCAAACCTCGCCCCGAACTTCGCCGCCTTTATGGTGCTTGTGGGTATGATTATCATACGCCGCGAGAACATTCCCGAAAGCGCACTTTCGGCAGCCTGTTCCGCGGGTATGCCTTTCAGGGAAAATTTTACTCCCGCACGGCGGTTGAAATCCGTGTCAACAGGTCCCGGACAGAACGCGCCTATATACACATTGCTGCCTTTGCTGTGCAGTTCCTCGTTTATCGCTTCCGTAAGACTTACCACATAGTTTTTTGTGGCATAGTATGTCGCCATGAGCGGTCCGGGGAAAAATCCCGCCGCCGACGCAACATTCAGTATATATCCGCGATCTTTCTGCATCATGTCCTTTAAAAACAGTTTTGTGAGAATGTGCAGTGCGCAGATGTTCACATCTACCATTTCCAGTTCCTTTTCAAGGGACGTGTCGGCAAATTCCCCGAAAAGCCCGAACCCCGCATTGTTTATCAGAATGTCAATATCATACTTGCAGGTTTCTTTGTAAAGCCTGTAACATTCTTCGCGGCTGCTGATGTCGGCGGTTATGACTTTTACCTGCCGTTCGCCTATCTCGCGGCGCAGGGCGTCAAGGCTTTCCCTGTTCCGCCCCGTGATTATCAGCCGCAGCCCCATTTTCCCCAAGCGGCGCGCTATGGCGCGTCCTATGCCCGAGCTTGCTCCCGTAATAAGTGCAGTCATTTTTATCTGTCCTTTCGTTTTTTATTTTTGCGGAATAATTCCTTCCGCTGTTTTTTGTAGCAATCATACGCCGCCTGCCGTTTTTCGGCGGATATTTCCCTGCCGCCGTAGCAGACCTCGGTAAAACTTTCCGTAAGCGGCAAAAGCGGTATGTTTGTCTTTTCAAACGTCATTCCCGCCACTTCCTCAGCGGTCATGGAAGAAGTGTCCGTCTCTGCCTTTTCGCCTAAGATCCGCGCATGGCGATTGTAGAGAAGCTTCACCGCCGCAGTGTTATCCGCAAATCTTAAACGCATTCTGAAAATTCCTTCCGCTATTTTCGGACGGAATACTATTAATAATATGAATATTCCTCCCACTATTACAGCAATTACCGCCGTGAAAATTGCAGTCAGCGCATCGTCTGCGTTGTTTCCGTCGGAACCGCCGTTTCCGCCTGTCAGATTGGGAACGGTTGGTTCATAGATCTTCCAGCCCGCGCCTGCAATATATACTTCGGGATAAGCGTGAGCGTTTTCGGTGTATATGAAATAGGAATTTTCCATAGGCTCATTGCCCGCATCGGGAACAAATCCCTCGGCGTAACGCACGGAAAGTCCCGCAGCACGGGCAAGAAGCGTGAATGCCGTTGCAAAATCGGAGCAAGTTCCCGTCTTGCTTTCAAAGAGGAAATATTCTGCGGTGTCCATGCCCTCGGGCGGACGGTATGCAAGACTGTAGATAAATCCGTTGTTGTAAAAATATTGTTCTATGGCTTCGGCTTTCTGATAATCGTATTCCAAGCCTGCTGTTATTTCCTGCGAAAGCGCCTGCATTTCGGGGGAAACTTCCGTGGGGTGATCTTTGCGGTAATTTACGGCATTTTCGTATTCCTCCAGAAATGCGCAAACGGTCTTGTACTCCTCGCTTTCACTGTCGGAGAAAGAAAGCTCCGTTTCCGCATAGTTCAGCATATCCCCGAGATCGTCTTCCGAAATGTCACAAACGCCGCGGGAAATAAGTTCATCAAAGATATTTTCTGTGTAATATCTGACGGAATATTCTGCATTCGGCGGAAGATACGCAAGGTTTGTGAAAATTTCCCCGGAAGCGGTGCGGGCGGTGTATCTTGCGCCCGTATTTGAAGTTATGGCGGAAGTGCTGCGCAAAGGCGCAAGGACATATATCGCCGCATAATTTCTCGGATATACAAGGCTGAAACTTTCCGCTTCGGAAATGCCGTTCAGAAGCTTTGCGGCAGGATATTTTTCATAAAATTCTTTATCATCCTCGCTGACCTTACGGAATGCGCTGTCAAGCTTTTGGAAATTCAGCAATTGGGCATTGTCCTGCCAGTTCTTGCTGCCGTTAAGATTTCCTTCCCCCGAATCCCAGCGGTTGTTTTCGCTGTCGTAATTGTCAAAGACCTGCGTTTTCATATACACGGGAGAACCTGTACTTATGTAGTATAACAGGCGGCTTTCGCCGTTCAGCATATCATCGGCGTTTCCCGAATATCTGCTGTAGCTGCCGTTCATCTGTGTTTCTCTTTCTCCGCCGAACTGGAAAAAGCTCATGTAATATTCAAAACGTTCATAGTAAGGCGTTTCGGTGGGTTTCGGAAGAATGAGCGCAAGCAGAACGGCGGCAACTGCAAAATCGGTATAAACAATAAGCGCCGCAGAACTTTTCCCCGAACGGCTTTTGTCGAGAAACGCCTGCCTGCTGTAGTAAATGAACAGGATCAGATCAATTCCTGCTAAAATAAACGGAAAATATCCCGGCAGCGCAGCGGTAACTTTCACCGAAAGCGCAGGAGGTATAAGCGAAATGAGAACCACCGCCGCCGAGCGGTATATTACCTGCGTGAAATAGTAAATTACCGAGCAGAAAAAGAACCCGAAAAACCAGATAAAAGTTATAAGAAAAACAGGTCTTGTTTCAACGCTCTGCCCGCCCGAAAAGAACCATTCCACAAATTCCCGCGGACCCGAAAAAATTATCAGAAAATTAAAAACTATCATTACTGCCGCGAGCAGGGCAAAATACACCGCGCCGCCGTGCTTCATTTTCCGCAGCCTTACTAAAAGCGCAAAACAGCCCATGATCTCCGCCGCCGCAATTATTGTGAAGATGTCAATTACATTTTCGGTGAAAATGTAAAGCCCTGCGGACATCAATGTAATGCAAAGCAAAAAGGGGAAAAATATTCCCCCGAATTTTTTTATGAACGCGTCGAGCCGAGCCTCTCCGCTTGTTTCCGCAGGAGAAGCAAAGCCGCCGTATAATGTTCTGAAAATGTCAGCCATTGAAAAACCTCTTTAATTTTTGTTTTTCTTTGAATTCATAACAAGTATGGTTGCAAGAACGGCTATTATCACAGCCATTATAACTATCACAACAACAACTCCCACACTCAGACCGCCCGAATTGCTTTCCGCACTTGCGGGAACAGCCGCAGTTTCGGAAGTCGTCGTTTCTTCGGTTTCCGCATCAGTTTCGGAAACGCTTTCCTCGGTTTCGGAAATTTCTGCCGCAGTCGTTTCGGGATACTGCTCGTTGTTTTCCTCGGGAACTTCCGCAGAGAGGGAATATTCGCCCGTAAGGTCGGGAGTAACTGTCATATTCTGCATAAGCCAGCTCTGATAGCTTTCCTCCGAATCGGCGTAACAGTGGATATTCGCGCTTACATTTCTGAAAACGTCGCCGTCCAGCGTGGGAGCGTTCTCGGGGTATACATAAATATCTTTCAGACCGTTGCAGTCGGCAAAAACGCCCGTGTCTATATTTGTCACATTGGGACCGATGGAAATGCTTTCAAAGCCGCATTTGCTGAAAGTGTTGGGGTAAATTTCGGTAATTCCCGCGGGGATAACAAATTCCTTTATAGCTTTGCAGTCCTGAAATGCGCTTTCGCCTATATACTCCACCTTTTCGGAAACGGGGATATTTTCAAGGGCTTCGCAGTATGCAAAAGCAAAATCGTCTATTTTCGTCACCGTTGCGGGCATTGTGACTTTTACAAGCTTCTTGTTGTTGGAAAAAGCATTTGCGCCTATTTCAACGGTATTCTTGGGCAAAGTTATAAGGGAAAGCTGATTCCGCGAGGGAAGAGCGTTTTCGGGAATAATGCCGTTCTCCGTTTCCGTTCCTGCCAGTTCGAGAATTTCCAGATTGGGTATCGCCGCAAGCGAACCGAAATCGGCGGCGTTAAGTGTTCCCGAAAGCACGGCGACATTTTTTATAAAATTATAGTCCGTACCGTTTGCGGCTTCGCTGATAGCGTCCGCAAGTCTTCCTGTTTCAAAGGATCGGACTGTCAGACTGTCGTCCCTTTCCTCGGCGCGGAGGGGGATCATCACAAAGCCGACTACCATAAGAACTGCAAGGGCTATCATCAGGATCCTTACAGCCATAGATTTTTTCTTTACATAATGGGGCTTATTGTTTTTGTTTTTTGACATATTAATTATCTCCTTTATCGGTATGTCCTAAAGAAAATCTTCCCGCGGTCTGTACTCCCTGCGGAGTGAACAGAAGCACGTCCGTGGTAAGGGGATTTTTCGCCTTGCGGTATTCGCTGAGGATCACAGTGCCAAGACCTTCCAGAATATCATTTGTGATATTTTTCAGAACGAGAAGGCTTTCACGGGAAGGCGCCACAACAAGGAATTTTGCGCCTAATTTTTCATAGACGGTGGAGCGGAACTCGTTGCAGAGTATCAGCGAACTGCAAAAAGCGGGGGAATTGATCTTGAAATCAAGCGCTTTTATATCGCCGAGATTTTCCTCGCCTATTTCCACCCGTGACAACATTCTGCAAAGGTTCCTGTCAGCCACCGAGAACACCACTTCCCGCGGGACTCCCCAGCGTTTAAGGGCGTTTTCGTCCAGAAAATGTATTGTCTCATCATCGGGAGTATAGACAACGGTTTTTTTAAGCCCGTCCACGAAATCGGCGCTTATCATTTCGTCTGTGACGTCCTGATCGCGCATGATGAGCAGTCGGAGAAATTCCTGACCGTTGGTAAATGATACCATGCGTTCTTTAATGATCGCATCAAGAGCCATGCGCTTTATAAGTTTGTCAAGATCGGGCGGAACAGCGCCTGCCCGTTCAAAGCAGCGGCGGGGATCGCTGACGTCCATTTTAAAAGTAACAGAGCCGTTGGAGATATTGAACAGGTTATCGTTTTCCTTGGAAGATATGTAAAGCCCATGACTTTTCAGGGCGTTGCGGAACTCGTTCTCGAACTTATCTCTTGAAATAAGACCGCTGATCTTTTCAGCCAGACTCACGCCGACACCTCCCACACAGAATTATACATATAATTATATCACACTTCTGCGCATTTGTACACCATTTTCAAAAAAATTTTGCAGACTGGCAGGCTGAGCCTGCACGCATTCAGGCAAAGTTTTGCTATCTTCTGCCTAAGTATAATGTGTGGCAAGGCAAGGCTGAGCCTTGATGCATTCAGGCAAAGTTTTGTTATTTTCTGCATATGCCTGCCGTGAGATAAAACGAAGCACGATCTGAATTTTAGTTTTTAGAGTAGAATTGTAAATAATTTGTTAAACCCATAAAATGACAAAATATTCCCGAATGATATGGTATTATAATAACAGATGAAGATTTTACTCTTCACTACCTCTTTACTTCTTTTTCAATACTTGTGTTCTGCGATAACAGCCCGCCGATCTTCGGACGGGCTGTTGTTGCAAGGCTGAGCCTTTCCATAGAGTTGAGATTGGAGAGTTGAGAGTTAAGATATTGCAGTAACGCTTATTAACAATAATTCCCGCCTATATAGGCGGGATCATTGTTTGTAGACTGCGCTTTGCGTCATGCACGGTATACGTTAGGTTGAAAATCACAAAACAAACCCTGAAAGCGTGCAGGCTCAGCCTGCTCTCAACTCTCAACTCTTAACTCTCAACGGGTGTGGACAAATAGAGTATAATATGATATAATAGAGATATGAGAAAAGCAAAAGAAGTAGCAGGAAGGCAATGT
>CANQTP010000096.1 GCA_947626755.1 uncultured Clostridia bacterium | reverse complement strand
TTTCGCATACTCCGCAAGAAAGTTATCATAATCCTCAACATCTATCCAGTTTGCTCCTATACGAACGGAAATTTCGTCCGCTTCAAGGTTTTTGGGAATGACCTTTTCAAGAGCGGATACATTTTTCTCAAAAACGCTGTCAATGTGCTTTGCATAGTCCTGTGCAATTCTCAGCTTTTCGCGGACATTTCCCGACAAATATTCCGAAGCGTCCTCATACCCCGAATAAGGCTGACCCTCCTTTATTTTTGCGGGATTTCGGAAAATCTCATTACCCAAATCCTCAATGATTTTTTCGGGAGAAGTACCCGCAAGTCCCGCCATATATTCAATATCGACTTTTCCTATACGGTCGATTGAGACTTGCAAAGCCTCCTGCTGCGTATCAACGGAAGTGATTTCAAGCTCAGGCTGAATGGTGCGCTTAAAAAATATTTCGGATTTTTCCACCGTCTTTTTTTCGGTATCAACGATTTCAAGGGCGGCGAGAGTATTAAAATCATCATCGTGACGGAAACACCTTTCGTTCATAACGTCGGTAATATTGCCGTAGGATTTTTTGAATTTATCGTACACGGCATTTAATTCCGCCTGCAATTTCAATAATTCCTCGTCGGAACAGTCCGCCGCCTGCGCGTCGATAACAGCCATTGCCGCCCGACGAATTTTGTGCATACCAAGCATACGGTCAAGAGTTTTCCCCGTTTCCGTGACCTCCGTCATAATCTCATTTTCACGAAAATACAGCTTGCCGTCCACCAAGGTGTGGGTAAAATTTCTTACCGACGGGTCGGCGGGAATGACCTTAATATCGGAGTTTTCCGATATTTTTTCCTTGACGGTTTCAATTTTCCCCTCAATTTTTGAAATGGCATTTTTAAGCTGCTCGGACAGAGAAATATACTTGTTTGCGTAACAAGTTGTTACCTTACTGTCATCTCCGAATTTGCCTTTCATACGCTCGTCCCAAGCCATTTTGCCGAGAACCATTCCGGGATTATCCACAAAATATTTATTGCAGGGAATACCGTCCTCGGTCTGTGACATATGCACCCATTCGGGAATTTCTACTGTCATTGTTTCACGCTTTTTCAGAAAAAGAATATCGGTAGTAATGCTGTCAGCGTCCTTGAAGGTTCCCGCCGGAAGTCTTACCGCACCAAGCAGATCACACCGTTCGGCAAGATAACGACGAGCCTTTTCATTCTGCTTGTCCATAGTAAATTTGCTTGTTACAAGAGCCACCACGCCGTTGGGCTTTACCTTATCAACGGCTTTTGCAGCGAAATAGTCGTGAATTTTGAAGTTGTATTTGTCATATTTCTTGTCGCTGACACGGTAATCGCCGAACGGGATATTACCAACCACAACATCAAAGGAATTGTTATTGAAATTTGTCTGCTCAAAACCTTTTATCTGTATACGTTCGTTAGGATAAAGCTGCTGCGCGATACGTCCCGAAATACTGTCAAGCTCTACGCCGTACAGCTTTGAATTATCTCTCATATCGACCGGCATTTTTGCAAAGAAATTGCCTACACCCATTGACGGTTCAAGGACGTTTCCGCCCTCAAATCCAAATTGAGAAAGAGCCTGATAAATTCCGTCCGCAACATCCGGCGGTGTGTAAAAGCTTGTCAGAGTAGACGCTCTTGCCGAATCGTATTCTTCTGCGGAAAGCAATCCGATCAGTTCTTTCTGCTCGTTTTCCCAACCGCTCGGAGCAGCTTCGCCAAGATTTCCCAAAAGTCTTTCGGCAGCTTTATCACTGACAAAAGCCTGCGGCATTCCTCCCCAACCAACATATTTTGCCATCGCCGCCTGTTCTTCCGGAGTGGCAAACCTATTCTCCCGCTCTACCTTTTGCAGCGTTTTTATTGCTTCTACATTTGCTTTGAACCTTGACTTTGCGCCGCCGATCACAACATTTTCAGGATCAAAATGATATGTAACGGGTACTCCGCTTTTAGGCTTGTTTTCGGAAACCGTTACTTTTTCAGGAGAATTGACAGTAGGGGC
Source organism: uncultured Clostridia bacterium (assembly GCA_947626755.1). Classification (GTDB taxonomy): domain Bacteria; phylum Bacillota; class Clostridia; order Oscillospirales; family Ruminococcaceae; genus RGIG8773. Next base: position 6,184 of record CANQTP010000096.1, on the reverse strand, counting down.
AACATCAGATCTTTTACTGCTTGATACGGAATTTTGCGTGCTTAAAGCATAGCTTGGCATATTTGAATACGCCTTTGCCTTTAATTCCGAAAGTTCCCCTGCCGTTTCGCTGTTATATTCCATATTCGACAATTCAATAAACTTATCGTAGTCGGATATTTCTGCAAGCTGATATTCGTTTATATCAAGAAGTATAGCGGCAGCAGAGATCAGGTCTGTTTCATCTTCCATTTCCAATACGCCGCCGTCAATATTGGTAAGGTCGGAAGTGTACAGCGAATAATCAATGCCTTCGTCTGTCCGCTGAACCGCTATAAAGGTTTCGTCCTGTGTATCCATAAAAACTGCTCTGTCTTTTGACCGTGCGTTAATGTATTCAACAGGAATACCTGCATTTTCAGCCTTTTCAAGTATTTTTTCAAGCGGTGTTTTTTTCTGTTCACCGTCAAGCGATACTCCGTATTCAGCAAGAATTTTCTTAGCGTTGTCAACCACAGCTTCATCGTGATCTGATTCGATTTTATGATTTTCTACGGTATGCCGTGCATCGCGAATACGCTCATCAATATCATTCTGCGTGATGTATTTATCCTCAGCGATCAATATGTCAATGCGCTTTGCCACTTCATTCCATTTCATATTAACTTCACAGTCATTTTTGGAAAGCGCGTCTTTTACATATTTCAGACCTTTGGCGTCATGCCATGTGTTAAAGCCTGATCTTCCCATTCCTCCGGTGCCGTATTCATTCTTGACGAAATCGGTTTTTTCTTTTATGGTATGATCTTCTTTAAAAAATTTTTCGATACGGAATTTTCCGCCGACAAAACCGCTGCCCACTGTAAGCAGCTTGTCCTTTTCGTCCTCCGTAATGAAAAACTTCGGTTCAAAACTGAAATCCGACCTTGTGACAAATTCCTTTCTTGGCAGCTGCAAATTCTTTAACTGTTGAAAAGTTTCTTCTAAATTGTGAAACCGGAACCGCATTATATCATGATTTTCACCATACTGTTTGAGGAGATCCGCCATACCGTCAATATACTTTTGAAGTGTATCTTTGTCCGTCAGGCTGATCTTAATTTTTTCCGTCGATTCCTGAAAACCGCCTTCAAACAATTCTTTCGGAATGAAAAATTTCTCGCGGTATTCTTCACTTATATCCTGATGAATATACCACAATTTATCTGCCGTATCCTTTAATTCAAGTTCAGCCGCACGGTCGATAATATCCTGTGAACAGTATTCGCCCTTTTCAAACAGTACAGATATTTTTTCGGAAACCTGTTCCCAAGAAAGGCGGATCTTTTCACCATCAGGAAACGCCGTATTGCTTATGGCAGCAGTGATCCCGCCGCTGTCAAACCAAGCCGAAAGCAGCGCGGAGTGTGTATTATCGCGTGATACAAAGTTGTAACCGCGACCGTCCTCGCCAAATTCTTTCCTTAAAAAGTCTGCATTTTCGGCGGCAGACCTTTCTTTCTGAAACTGCGCCACAATACGCTCCAAGCTTCTCGGTTCGTTGCTGCCGCATTTCAGAATGTAGTCTATCATTTCATCGTCGGGAGCAGTTCTTGAAAATGCAGCGGTTCTTTTGGGAATACTTTTCGGAGTAGTGACAGCAGCAACAGGCTCTGTATCACTGCCGAAAAATGAAAGCTGTTCAACTTGCTGAACAGGTTCGGGAGAGGGAAACTCCTTTACTTCGGGTTCGGCAAAAACAGGCTCGGACAAATCATCTTCGGGAATAAATTCAAAACCCATTTCGTCCAACACTTCATACCATTTAGCGTCAATGGCGTTGTAAATATTTCTATGTTCCCCTCTTTCGCTTTCAAGAGAAATCAAATATGTACCCGTATTTTTTACAGTCCATATTTCACCCTCTATGCGTATCTTATCCCCTGCTTCAAGTTCTTCGGCAGACTCGGCAATTGTACGTTTATCCGCAGTTCTATTGTCAAGATAATTATTTTTTTCAATTAAACTTGCAGTAAGGCTCTGCACCAGATCCCAAGAAAATTTTGATTCGCTTGTGCGTGACATAAAACTGCCCTTCCACATCAGCACACCGTTTTCGTCCGCCTTATACCCCACGCGTACATTTTCAACGTCAAACTCCGAATAATCATCGTTAAACGCTTTTTTCATAAATTGAGCGCGTTTATCGGGATCTGTCTCGCTTTCAAAATATCCTGCGATCCTATCTCTTTTTGCTTTAAAAAAGCTGTCATATTTTAATATCCCGAAAATTAATTCTTCATCCATAAACGGCGGAAGTTCCGATGTTTCAACGATACTGTTGTTAATGATAACGGGAGCGTCTTCGGCATTTTCGTCCTGCCTTGTCAATTCCTCAGACGAAAAACTATTTCCTCCATTACTTGGTGTTCTGTTGTCAGCAGCCGCATTTTCTCCCACGACTGTATTTCCGTGAATGTCATCGGGCGCGGATTTTTCCTGCGGTAACTTTCGTCCAGCTCCCGAAAGCGGTTTTCGGCTTCCCGGTCTATTTCTCTCGGAATTATCTGCCACCTTCCTTCCGTTATCAGGACTGTCACTTCCGTGGGATACTCTATTTTCATCCACTGCTGCCACATCCTGCCCCATCTGCCTATTGGAGTTTTCAGAAATTCCTGTTTCTCCGGCTCGTCCGTGTAGACCATTTCCGTCAGGTACTGTCCCGTAGGACTTAACTTGTTCTTCATGTTCCTTTGCTCTCCTTTTTTCAAGAATTTGGGTTATTTCACGCTCCATTTCAAGGAGCGTATCTTTTGCAGACTTCTGAACAATATCGCAAAAACGCACAAGATCACGGGTATCTTTGAAAAAATCGGCTGCCTGAAGATTCAACCCGTCGGAAAGTTTCATATCACTGTTCATTTCCGAACGGCTTGAAACTACAAATCTTACTGCCGAAACCAAAGACTGCTGATATATTTTCAAGTCATTATCGGTAAGTTTTAATTGTCCTGCCGCATACATCAACTCGGATAACCGTGAGCGGATATTGTCTACCGACATAACCGCTATCGTTTCATGAATATCTTTGCAGCTTTTGCCATACTTTTGATTAATAACTTGTGTAAGTTCGGCTGAAATATCGGTATCCAATTTCCAGAGTTCGGGAATTTTTTTGCCGTTTGTCTGTGTAATATCAAACAGGTGCCGGCATTTATCACCCTCTCCGAAAACGGCTATACTGTGTTCGCCTTTGTTTACAAGTCTGCCCAGTCTGTTCCACGTTTCAAGCGCAGCGACTTTTGTGGCGTTCGGATTTTGCTGATATATCAGCGCGGCATCCGGAAAACTTTGCTTGTACATTCCTGCCGCAAACCGCAGAAACCGAGCAAGCTCCTGCTTACTCTTGAGCAATCGGTTCGTTATCTCTGTCCAGTTGTATAGGACAGTTTGTGTACGGTTCAATAAAAATTCTCCTTCCCTTGAATTTTCTCTTGACAGTGCGTACATAATAGTGATATAATATGTATAGAATAATTTCTGCCAAGGAGTTGATATTTATGATGATAAAGCCATCTACTTGTTTAAGAAATGAATACAACGATATTGCCGAATTTTGCAAGACAGAGAACCAACCTGTTTTTCTTACCAAAAACGGAGAGGGCGACCTCGTTGTACTAAGTATGGAAGCATATTCATACCGTGAGGAAATGCTTGATCTCCGTGAAAAGATCCTTGACGCGGAAGCACACAGATTAAGCGGAGCAAAAACATATTCGCTTGATGAGGTCAATAAGCGCATGGAGGAAATTATCAATGGAACAGACTGAAAAATATACCATTGAATTTCTTGCCGACGCTTTAAATGACATCACAGAAATTTTATCCGCATTCGTAATGCTCGGCAGCATATCAGGAGCAAAGCGCATACAAAATAAGATAAGAAAAGCCGCAGAACAAGTGCAGATATTCCCTTATTCAGGCGTTACCATTCCCGATATGCACATGGCTAAAGCCGGATTCAGAATGATGATAGCTGAAAAATACCTTATGATATATAAAGTGTTTGAAGATGATAAAAAGGTAATTTTTTACCGCATTATTAACGGGAAAAGAAATTATCCGGTATTTATGCAGCGTATGTATTCCGAAACAGAGGAGGAAACTCCAAACCGTGACAAGCATAAATGAACCGCATAAAATTATCGGAAAATGGCTCCGATTGTGCAGAGAACAGGTTTGAATTTAGCTTAAAATTCTTGCTATTTTCAGAAAACATATTGATTTTCACATTAAAAAGTTGTATAATATATGTGGAGGAATAACCACAATGAATATTGAAATTGATAAACTCACTCCTTGCCTTGAAGAAGTAAAAACAGGAAAAATAGTTGATACATTTTTTACATCTGTTTCAAAGCAAGAATTAAACACTTTAAAAAATTGGAAATTCAACTGGACTTCCAATAAATTAAACAATTATGAAACGTATAAGCTTGTCGTAAAAAATGATGATCGCATACAGGGACTTGTGGCAATAAAAGATATTCCACAGGATAAATCTGTTTATGTAAGAATTGCCGAAAGCGCTCCTCACAACATGGGAGAAAATAAGGAATACAAAGGCGTAGGAGGACACTTATTTGCAATAGCTGTTCTGCGTTCCTTTGAACTCGGCTATAACGGATTTGTATATATGGATGCTAAAAATATTCGTCTTGTAAGTCATTATTCAAAAATGCTTGGCGCAATATTTATCGGAACTCCTCACCCATACCGTATGGCAATTGATGAAACCACCGCTAAAAAATTGTTAAATCTTTATAATTTTAGGAGGGATCAATAATGTCCGAAAAAGAATTTGAAAGAATATGTGAACTTGACAATATTGCCGAAGAAGCAGGCGGCTACGTTGATTTTACAGAAGACGCAGAAAGTGAAGTACATTATGATTATCGTGCAATAATTGCATACTGCCGAAAGAATCATATTGAACCAATTGATATGACTATCCGTGAAATGCAGCAATTTGTTATACAAACCTCTCAAATCTGAGATTAACAAACTTCCCATCATCGTTTAGTGAAAATACCGCACTGTACTTTTTGCCTTTTGAGGAAATGCAGTTACGCAAAGTAACTTGTCCGTCGGAAAGAAGCTTTGAGATCTCAGCAGCAGTATAATCCCTGCCGATACGCTTATCGGATTTGAAAATAAAGAAGCCGCATTTTTCACGTCCTGCCGAACAGGAAAAGCCCTTGCTGTTTTCGGCAACGGGCTTCCCGCAGCGAGGACATATACCAACTGTTCTTGCCCTCGAAACCGCCGAACGGCTGCCGTTATTCTTTTCAAAATTCACAATATCCGAAACATTTCTTATTATTTCGGAAAGCAAACTATCAGCATTTCCTATACCGTTTTCAATATCTGACAAAGCCTGTTCCCAACGAGCGGTAAGTTCCGCAGATCTAACATTTTCAGGCAAAGAAGCAGCAAATTTTCTGCCATACTCGGTAGAAACAAGCTGCTTTTTTCTGCGCTCAATATACCCCGCAGATATTAATTCTTCAATGATCTCCGCTCTTGTAGCAGGAGTTCCCAGACCTCTGCCCTTGACAAATTCACCTAATTCTTTATCCGGAATAAGGCGGTCGATATTTTCCATGACTGCAAGAAGCGTACTTTCTGTAAACCGCTTCGGCGGCTGCGTTTCACACTGTTTTACAGAAATACTTTCGGCGATAAACGTGCCGTTCTCAGAATAATTTACCGCAGGACCTTCTTCTGATCTTACAGCATAATAACGCCGCCACCCAAGCTGTTCGGGAACTTTCACCGCCAGACTGAATATCTCTCCCTCACAGGTAAAGCCATACTTCGTTTCGGTATAAAAATACGGCTTGTCAAGGGTACAAAGGAAACGATTTATCACAAGTCCAACAACTTTTTTCTCTTTTTCGGATAATTCTATACTTCCAAGCCTGCCGATAAGATTTGTCGGAATAATAGCATGATGATCGGAAATTTTATCATTGTCGATAACACGTTCATCAATATTCAGACCGTCTGCCAAAAGCCTTGAAATTCTATCTTCATCATAGTTTGCAAGACATTTTACAACGCTTTCAACAAGAGGAGCCATATCGTCTGAAATATAATTGCTGTCCGTCCTCGGATATGTTATCAGCTTCTTTTCGTACAAGGACTGAGCAGCTTTCAAAGTGTC
>CANQTP010000095.1 GCA_947626755.1 uncultured Clostridia bacterium | reverse complement strand
GATAATATACAATTATCCCATATTGATTTATGTTTATTATACAACATTCACGTAAGCGTTTCAATATAAATTTGGCAAAAAAGTCTGAAATATTTATATTTTGTCGAAATGTTACAAATTGGCAAAATTTTTTGTATAATAATCACAAAATCATTTCCTGTTTATACCATATAATCCTTATAACGACAATCCACCAAATCCTAAATATATTAAGCCGCCGGCGCTCCATCCGCAGTATCTCACATCGACATCCCAATACCCATGTATTCACTCTCGTCCTGTTCCTGATCCTCATTAATATTTTCAGCTTCATCGTTCATGTTGTCAACATTTTCAGAAACGTCGGCGCTGCTTTGTTCTTCGGTACATTCCTCGGAGACAGCCTCCAATCTACTCTCGGCAGATTCATCATGTTCCTGCAACATCTCGTTCGACTCAACCCGCTGCGACAAATTCTGATCCAGCTCCCTCTCAATAAGACCGAGCATAAATTCCTTTTGCGTCATACCTGTTTCCTGCAAATGCTCCTTAATCCTCTGAAACAGTTCCTCCGGCACCTGAAACGCAAGCGTCCTCATATTTCCCATGTTTTTATCCTCCCGCATATTTATTTTCGGATGAAGCTCGTCCCGAAGTGCTTGCACGACAAATTCACCCATTGTTATTCCATAACTTTCAATATACTGCTTTACTTCCGCATGAAGTTCCGCATCGATCTTGACTGTGATTCCTTTTTTCTCATTAGTCGGCACTGTGTTCATTCCTTTCCATAAAATTTTTAAAAGCACGCTCCGTGATTTCCTCAACCGCGGAATTCGTTTCTGCCGCCTCTATCAGAAGCAGTTCGTAAAGCTGCATGGGTATTTCAATCTCCACATCAAATCTCCTTTTGTATTTCAAACCCGCCCTTAAAGGCTATCAGCAAGGTGTTTTTGTCGATCACCTTTATGTATTTAAGCAGTTGCCGGACGGCGATATCGTCATATTCGGTCAGCCGAAAATCCTCTTTTTCAAGCCTGTCCAGCGCCACCTTAAGTTGTTCGGAATAATATTTTGAAGCGGACTGTTTTGCTTTTTCAGATTCGATAAATTCACGCAGTGCAGTCATTTCACCGCTGAATTTCTGAATGTCAGCCATTGATTTTTCCGTATCTCCCGCCGCCGCGAGTTTTATCAGTTCATCAATGTTTTTTCCGAGTTCCTCAATTTGTTCCTGAGCCGCCTTGACGCTGCCGTTCAGATTTGGATCAAGGACTTCGGTAAGACTCTCACGCAATGTTTCCGAGATATCCGACTGCACTTCGCAGAATTCATTTATCGCCTCAACAATTGCCTTGTGAAGTTCTTCCTCATTAATCGTAGGGGAATTATGGCAGTATTTTTTACCGTACTGCAGGCGGTTTATGCACCGCCATTTTATTTCCTTGAAACCCTTTGCTGTCCAAGTCACCCTGCGGTATGGAGTACCGCATTCACCGCATATCAGCAGTTCCGACAGGGCGAATTTCGCGCTGTATTTTCCATTTTCGGTTTTGGTAAATTTCTCGGCAATTTTACGTTTGCTTTTTCTGCGAGCCATCTCGGTCTGTACTCGGTCAAAGTCAGAGTGTGAAATTATTGGCTCGTGATGATTTTTTACAAGATATTTTGGAAGCTCGCCGTTATTTATACATCTTTTTTTACTGATGCAATCCAGCACATAAGTTTTTTGCAGGAGCGCATCCCCCGTATATTTCTCATTTGTAAGGACATTGGAAACCGTTACGTCACGCCATTTGCTGCCTGTTTTTGTAGTAATTCCTTTTTCGTTAAGATAATCGGCGATTTGATTCTGACTGCAGCCGTCAAGATATTTTCGGAAAATCTCTTTGACGATTTCGGCTTCATCGGGAACAATTTCCGGCTTGCCGTCAGCGCCCTTTTTGTATCCCAGCATAAATTTATAATTTATAGGGACTTTCCCCATTTTGAAGCTTTGGCGGATTCCCCACGATACGTTTTTGCTTATGGACTCCGACTCCGCCTGGGCAAAGCTGCTCATTACCGTCAGCAGCATTTCACTGTCAATACGCATGGTGTCGATATTTTCTTTTTCAAAGATAACGCCTATTCCGAGAGACTTCAGCTCGCGGACATATTTCAGACAGTCCAGGGTATTCCGGGCGAATCTTGAAATTGATTTTGTAAGTATCAGGTCGATTTTTTTATTTCTGCAAAGGCGTATCATTTTTAAAAATTCGGGACGTTTTTTATCCACGGTTCCGGTTATACCTTCGTCCGCAAAAATCCCCACCATACGCCAATCTGCGCTGCTGTTTATCTTGTCGGTGTAGTAGCTTATCTGCGCCTCAAAACTTGTTTCCTGCTCGTTCTCATCCGTGCTGACGCGGCAGTACGCGGCAACGTTTAATTGCCTTTGAAGCGCATTATTTTTGACGTCCGATTTCGCGGGAATTACAATTACCTGCTGTTCGCAAATTGCATTCTGCATAAAATCACACCCTTTCAAAGCACATTATATTTTTCCTCGGTGCATTTAAAAATCAGCATTTTTATTTCCGATTTATCCGCATCGGGAGCGTCAAGCAAACGATTTATTTCGTTAGTCATACAGCGTATATTTTTGGTAATTTCGTATTCCCGAATTTGGGGTAATTCCCCAATTTCCGGCTCTTTATTTTTAATTTTTTTACGGGTATTTTTCTGTATTTTTATTTTCTGTACCTCATAAAAAATCCGGCTTTCAATAATTTGCGGATACCCGCATTCGCCTATGTAGCGCTGATTTTCAAGCACGCGCTTAACCATATTTTTATTCCACAGAGGCTTGTCCGAATGGTAGGGGACAGTCATTTTTGCGGCAATTTCGGTAAGTGATTTTCCGGCGTAATATTCCGTAAAAATTTCTTTTACCGCAGCGGCTTCTACAGCATTGATGGCATATTTTCCGTTCACCATGCAGTAGCCGAAAGGGATATTTCTGTTCTTTTTCATTTTTTGCATCGCTTCTTTCGCTGTATTTTTTCGGTGAATTCTACGCCGCCGATCAGCTTGAATTTTAATTCGGTATTCGACAATACTGTTATTTTTTCTACCGTTTGCCCGAATAAATTTTCATCAAATTCCGTTATCGGCTCGGCGTTTTCGAACATTGAGATGAGTAGCTTTATGCCCTCAATCTCGCTGTCGTCCTCATCGTTACCCATAAGGCTGTGAAGCTGATTTTGCAGGTTCATAAGCTTTCTGTCAAGCTGTGTTGAATGCTCTGTAAAGTACGCGGTATCAAGTATTCCTTGCAATTTCAGCATCGACATAAGGTGTTGCTGATTTTTGGTTTCCGCAATTTCTTTTCTGATTTCCGCGACCTGCACATTGCACGATACGCCTTTGTCGTAAAGCTCCTGAAGCTGACGGAGCAGGGGAGTCAGAATATTTTTGCAGTTCGACGATAATTTATTTTGCAAACGTATAAATGCGTTATAAATTTCTTTTTCGGGTATTTGTTTTGAATTGCAGTTTTCCTTATTTTCATCGTGATTCCTACATACCCAATATATTCCTGAATTCCGTTTTTTTCTTTTGTTACAACAGCCGCATATGCCGCAAAATATTTTTTTGCTTAATGGATAAGTTTTATGAATTTTAGTTTCGGGATTTTGCTTTCTTTTCTCAATAAGTGCTTGTACATTTTCAAATATCTCTTTTGATATGATCGCTTCATGAGTCGATTTTGCATAATATTGAGGCTTTTGACCATTATTTATAACAAGCCTGTACGGAAGTGTGTCTGTAGTATATCGTTTTTGAAATAATGAATCACCAATATATTTTTCATTTCGCAGTATAAACATAATTGAAGTGTGATCCCACTTTTTAGCGTATTGAGGTACCGGAATATTATTTTGATTAAGGTAATTTGCAATTTCATTTACTCCATGTCCGCTAAGAAACATATTGAATATTTCCTTAACAATTTCTGATTTCTGACTGTTTATTACCGTTTGTCCGTCTATAAAATCATATCCATACGGAACTGTGCGATTTTTATATGTTCCGTCAGCCATTCTTTTTTGAATTCCCATTCGGCAGTTCCGTGAGATCGACAGCGATTCTTCTTGAGCGAACACGCTGTGCATTGTCAGAAGCATTTCCGAGCTTATTTCGGCTGTGTCGATATTTTCTTTTTCAAAGTATACCGATATGCCAATCGACTTCAGTTCCCGAACTGCTTCAAGGCAATCCTTTGAATTTCTCGCAAACCGTGATACCGATTTTGTTAAAATCCGGTCGATTTTTCCTTTGCGGCAATCGCGCATAAGCCTTTGAAATTCGGTTCTTTTTTCCGCTCCCGTTCCGGATATTCCTTCGTCGGCATAAATGTCAACCAGCACAGCGTCGGAACTGTTTTTTAACAGCTCACTGTAATATTGAATTTGCGCCGTGAAGGAATTAAGCTGATCGGTACTGTCGCTTGAAACTCTTGCATATGCGGCGATTCTTACGATTTCTCCGCATTTTCCGGCGGCGGGAATAATTGTTACATCAGCCATTTTTCCAACTCCTTTCACAACACATTATACTTGGATTCCGGCGGTTTATCTATCACCAAATTCAACGAAATATCTACGGATCATCACATCAAAATAAATAAAATCGGATTTATTTTTTCAAGGGTTCAAACCGTTAATTTTTTCAGAACAGCAGCTTCTGTTTTTTTACGCTGCTGCTCCGAAATAATTCCCTCGCGCAAAAGCTTTTCAAGGAATTTTCTGCACAAATGAAATTTATATGCAAGTACCGCTTCGTTGTCTATCATAAATATTTTTCCTTTCTCGATGTTTTGTGGTTTGCGAAGCAAATTTCGGACGAAGTCCGAAAAACAAAACTCGTATTTGAAAATCGAAGATTTTCAAATTCTACACCTCTATTGAAGCGTTGACCTCGACAACTTTTGTACCGAGATTTTCCGCGTATTTTATATATTCCGCAAGTTTGGCGGAATCAATTGAAATTTTATTAAAATCGGTTACTAAAAGATAATCCGAGCCGCTGAAGCTTTCGGGAGGCTTGCGCTCTCCGATGCGCTTTGAAACTCCGTGAATATACAAGCCTCTGCTTTTGCAAAACGCGCTGAGAATAAGTATCTGACGGGAAATTTCCTCGTTGCCCTCCCATTTTTCTGCGTGACAGTAAAGCCATGCTGTTTTTACTTTTTCCATAATTTCACCCTTTAATTATATTCTTTTTTTAAGCCTGTGCTGACGCGGATCGCGCTGTCAATTTGTTTCATAATAAAAGCGTCCGCGTACCCGATTTTATGCATAAGTCTGCGTTTGTCAATTACGCGAAGCTGTTCTAAAAGCACACAGGAATTATCTTCGAGTCCCGTATATTTTTTCGTGATAAAAACATGAACGGGGAGAGAGCTTGACGTTCTTTTAGAGGTTATCGGAGCTGCTATTGTTGTGTGGCTGTGCTTGTTTCCGACATTATTCTGAATTATGAGAACGGGTCGGACGCCGCCCTGCTCGCAGCCCGTGACAGGGTCTAAATCGGCGTAATAAATATCGCCGCGCCTTATTTTTTTATCCATATTTTTTTTGCCCTTTCAATATGTAAATTAATTTCCGATCAAAAAATGCGAATAAAATCAATAGAGTTTTTGTGGATTTTTTGCATTTTCGATCGGAAATTAAAATATATTTAAAACGGTTCTGCAATATGCAAAGCCGTTGTTTTTAAGCGGATCACTCCGCATTTGATCAGCCTGTTATGCCGTATTTGTCCCAGACGCCCCCGGCTAAGCAAGGTGGCATTTCTGCCCCCTTGAGGGAATATTTCAGACTGCCCCGGCGGGCATCATGGGTTTTGCCCCGATGCGGTTCTCGCAAAGCCGCCCTCACTGCGTGATTCTATGACCGGACGGAAGTATCATTATGATCTATGCAGGTCATCGCGGAGATCGGTTGCCGGACGGTCTTTGGAAACAGCTTTTTATCGCTCGGTTGTGAAATCGTCGGCAGGATTTTTTTTGAAACAATGCTCATCGGCTAAGCGCCGTGCTTGTCCTGCGCGAAATCATAAAACGTCATGGCGAAGCGGTTTCCGTCGCTTTTCCCTTGCGGGCTGCATAGAGTAACGTATCTGAAATACTGCTATTTAATTTTCAAGGTTCGGGAGAGGTGTTTTATAGCCCCTCATAATCTTTGCCGCTGGGACATACTGCTTGCACACCTTAAATTTTAATTTTTCAAAAGTTTATGCAATTTTGCTAAAATTGCAATCTTCTTTTTATGCACAGCGTTATGAAAAATGCCGAGTTCATCAGCAACCTCTCTCTCGGTTTGGCATAAAAAAAAGAGCCTATAAATAAGCTCCTGTTCATTCTGCGAAAGCTGTTCAAGTGCTTGCCGTAACTCAATTTTCATTTCGATATGGCTGCTGAAATCGGAATCAATCTCGGCGAACTGCTCGCCAATCTCCGAGAGCCTGTCCAGTGAATCTTCAAGGCTCGGAATAAATTCCGCTTTGAGTTTTTCCTGATCCGCCTTAAACCGCTCCGTCTTTCTGTCAATCTCGGCGTATGTAATCTTGCGTTTGGACTGCTTGTCGTAATCATACAGTTCCTTGCTAACGGCAACTTCTTTGCCGCCTACATTTATAAAATATTTATTTTCAGACATAAAAATGCCCTCCGTTCTTTTTGATTTGGTCGGTTGATCAAATCTGAACGGAGGGGCTCTTATGTATATTTGTGAAAAAGTTTTACAAACAAAATTGCCCGCAAAACCGTTTGTTGTTTGGCGGGCTGCAGGTATATATTCTATTTTATTCGGCGGACTAAATTCTTTTATAAAGGAGTTCTTGCGTCCAATAATAGTACTGTGCTTTGCCGTCAATTGCTATTCTCCTTAATAAAATTTTTTAATGGTATGCAAAAAATAAACCGGTAAACTATCTTTTTTCAGATAGTTTACCGGTTTATATGGCGTATATAAACTGTTAGTATCTGGATAATTAATTTGATTATTCAAATGTTTTGTGAAATGCGACCTAAAATAATATTTGATTATATTGAAATAAACATATTTTGGACGAAATACCAATCTAAAAAACAGAAGTAAATGGATTATACCCGTAATCTTCAATTATTTTAACTTCAGTCAAATTAAGTGGATTATTTTCATTATTAAAATAATATCTAATTTTATATGCAGGCGTTATATATGCAAAATCAGCATAATATGTGACATCTATATACTTATTGCATTGTTCATTAATAAGTGCATACACTGTTTCAGACTGCCAACGATTTGAATCACACTTTATCCCAAGCGTATTATCATTAAAATTGCAATCTTCTATGTCAAGATACTGCTTTAATACTTCATTAACTGTGGTTTTTTCTATTAAAACCTCCCCTCCATTTCTTAATTCCGGCCTTAATCCAATAACGAAATCCTTTATACCATCTTCAAAAGCTTTTTTTTCATTTGCATTCGCAAGTGTTTTTGTATCTTTAATATTATTATATTCTGGAAATGAAAATGTGTAGTATCGCCCTATTTGTGCATATTTGTTATTATAATATTCGGATATTTGTTGTTCATCTATTGTTTCCGGAAGGAAAAAAGTGCAGAATCCCGCTTCTGATATTCCAACATTCCATATTGATGTTCCATTAGGAAATCTGATATCTGAGCTATCAGATATCACTAATTTGACCAAATAGACAGATATTTTAACACCATCATATCTTCTATATCTGAAATTGTTAAGTATTTCATAAGATTTAAAATTGACATTATATAAAAAGCCATTTTCACCTTCTATATATCCAATGCGCCAAAGTTCGTCCTCATCTTTATCAATTATAGCATCCATAATGTTGTTAAGAAAAAAATCATTACTATTTTCGTTTATTTGCAATGAAGTTTCCGTTTCGGTTGTACATTTGCATGAGGTCGAACTTGCAACAGTTTGAATAGTTGAAGATACATTTTCTGTTTCTTTCGTTTCATATGGTATATCGCATGAACAAAAAAGAAACGTAATTATCAAAAGTTGAGTAGCAATAATTATTTGTTTCATAACTTCTACCAAGTCGGCATTCCTTTCTGAAAATTTTATCTATTGAGAAACATGCTAAGTGCCATCGCAGTATTGTACGTTTTTTAGTTTTGATTAAACAATTAAAGGGTTACTAAATAAATTGTTTTTACAAATCTACATATATTTGTAAAGGCCTATGTTGAAAGGGATTACCCCCGCCTATGGCG
>CANQTP010000094.1 GCA_947626755.1 uncultured Clostridia bacterium | reverse complement strand
TAGTGACAATTTGAAAACTTTATCCCGGCAAAACTGCGTTATTACTTGTTTTTCGGTGTTTTGCTCAGGGCTATATATTATAATTAAGGAGTGTTTAAAATGAAACGAAGCCTGTTTTTAAGATCAATCGCAGCAGCTATGGCTATGGCATTTATGATCTCATTTGTGCCCGAATTAAAAGATACCGTAAGCTTTGACGTATATGCTGATGAAACAGCTGCTGAACCGTTTATTGAAAATGTCATTCCCGACAGTGAAGATGCCGCCGGAAATGACGAAACGGACGATCAAAACTCAAGTACAGATAATATGTATAATGGTATGTGCGGCGATGAAGCTTATTGGAGTTTATCCGACGCGGGCATTCTGACTATCGGCGGCGTTGGCAGTACATTTGATTATCAGTGGCAAGTTGATGATGAAATGCACGAGTTCGTTGATACGCCGTGGTACAGTATGCGTGACACCATATCAGCAATTGTCATAGAAGATGGCATTGTATCATTGGGCGCTTGCTTGTTTGCCGGTTGTTATAATGTTCTGACTATTGATATTGCGGACAGTGTAGCTTATATTTCCGGTACCGCATTTGATGGTGTTGAAAATTCACCAATTGCCGAGAATACTTATGGTATTTCCGGTATTTCTGCTTATAATGATTACAAGTTAACGGCTTTAGATGATAATGCAGAAAAGGCAAGATATTCTGTACTTATTCTTGACGCGTCCTCAAGTATGCGGGGAACACCGCTCAAGGTACAAAAGGAAGCAGCAAAAAAATTCTGTGAATCCGTACTTGGATCTGACGGAACAAATTATATTGCAATTGTGAAACTGAATTCAGACCCGATTGTCGGAGTTGAATTTACAAACGATTTAGACAAATTGACGACATATATTGATGACAATATCTCTGCAAGCGGAACTACAAATACAAATGGAGCACTTGAAATTTCTGATGAACTTTTGTCTGAAGTTCCGGGGAATTCAATTAAAAATATAATACTTTGTTCTGATGGTTTACCGGAAGGCGGTAAACAATCTTATGATGGTACATATGCTTTTTACTCTCAGACTCAGAAAATTCATTATACATATGCTAATGCTGTATACAATACTGCTTCAGCTCTAAAAGAAAAATATAACATCTACACTTTGGCATTTTTTCATAGTTTAAAAGACCGAGATAAGGAGTTCGGCCGCGTAGTAATGAATGATGTTCAGAATGCCGGATATTATGAAGTGACCGATCCCGATCTTCTTGAATTCACATTTGATGATTTGGCAGGCGATGTCATAAACGGAGGAGCCGTAAAAAAATCGACTTCAGATATATGAAGAGCGGCAAGGATTACACGGCAACTGCTTATTATACTGATGATTATTTTGCTGAAAGCTCATATAAATATAATGACAGCCTTGCAACAATGTCTATGAGTTATACTATGTCGGCATTTGCAAGCTCAGAAGCCGATTATACTGATAAGAGTAAAAATGCAAAAGCTCTTTTAAATGAGATAGGATGTTCTCCGGAAAGTATAGAAATAAATGATTGGTTCACTCAAAAACCAACAATGGATTCCATTGGTGTTATTGCGGGAAACAAAAAAGTAACATTTGATGATAAAGAGTACACTTTAATTGCTTTGGCAGTTCGAGGAGAAGGATATGAAAGTGAATGGTCAAGTAATTTTACTATTGGAACGACCGGACAACATCAGGGTTTTGAAGAAGCAAAACAGGAAGTTCTCAGATTTTTGAGGCAATATATCTCTGATCAAAAGATCTCGGGAGATGTAAAGCTGTGGATAACCGGCTACAGCCGTTCGGCTGCAACAGCTAATCTGGTCGCAGGTGCATTAGATTCAGGCGAGTTTCTTAGCGACGACATCTTATATAAAAAATCTGATATATATACATATTGTTTTGAAACACCTGCCGGAGCTTTAAGACAACGGTGGAATGTTCTTAGCGATCCCAAACGTCCCGAGTATCTCAATATATTTAATATTATTAATTCAAGTGATCCTGTTCCTTATGTTGCACCTGCAGCAATGGGCTTTTGCAGATACGGAGTCGATAAATATCTGCCCAGTGCTGAATCAGAGCCGAATTATAAAGTATTAAAAGCAAAAATGTTAAGGGTTTTCAACTCATTAGATAGTACTGACGGTTATGCTGTTGACGATTTCCAAATGAAGAAAATAAGCGTTGATAAAAATGCGCTTGCGTTTGGTCTGACCAAAGGAATCAGCATCCAAAATGACACAAAAAATAATCTTTCACAAGGTGTTTATTTATCGAATTATATTAATAATATCCTTAGCAAGGAGTTAGTAAAGACTCGGTCTAATTATGTTGCGTATTATCAAGACGGAATGCGCGAGCTCTTTCATATTCTTAATGGCTATGATGACAAACAAACGCAGTTATTTAAAATTGCATTTTTGAGCAGAATGCCGCTTTATTTGGAAATGCTTGCCGGCGCGCGTATGAATCCTTATACTTCTGAAACTACAGATCTTGCGTTTATATCCATGTGGCTTGAAAATTCTTTAAATACAGCCGGAATAACAGATTATGATAAAGCTGCTGTTGATAGAGCCGGTGTTTTTCTTAGCGATTTATTGTTAGCGTTAATTTCAAGTCATCCTAATGATGCAGTAACTCTTTTTTCAAATATCAACAGCATTACTTCAGCACATCATGCAGACCTTTGTTATTCATGGTTGGCGTCTATGGACAGTAACTACATAAATGATGCAGAAAGCTCATATAATAAATATAATAACGGAGCGTTTCGTATTATCAGAATTAATTGTGATGTTGATGTAAAAGTTTATGATCAGTCCGGTACACTCGTTGCGTCAATTACAAACGAAATTCCTGATGAAGTCAGCAGCATTATTTCGGCAATTAATGACAACGGAGAAAAAATAATTGTATTGCCTGTTTCAGCAGGCTATACTGTTTCTGCAACAGCCCGCAATGATACAATTGTCAATTATGGAATTGATGAATATTGTGCATATGTAGGGGCTTATAACAGAGCGGTCGACTATGTTGATGTTCCGTTAAAACAGGGTGAGATGCTGACGGGAGAAGTACCTGCATACACTGCATTTGTTGTATAATTTTAGCGAACAAAACAAAAACAACGTAAAATAGCGGATCAAGCAAGCAAGTAAAGAAGCACAAAATTACCTTTGGGTAGTTTTGTGCTTTATTTTTTTAGAAAGGCTGATAAAAATGTCAAGTAAATTACAAAGTTCACAAAAAGCAAGAATATCAAAATGGGACAAAGAAAATATGTGTGCATTGTCCTGTCGTGTCCGAAACTATGAAGCACTACTTTTCAAAGAATACTGTACAGCAAATAATACAACTCCGTATATGGTTTTGAAAAATCATGTTATGCATTGTATTTCAGAGCTTAAACA
This sequence comes from uncultured Clostridia bacterium, assembly GCA_947626755.1. Lineage (GTDB taxonomy): Bacteria > Bacillota > Clostridia > Oscillospirales > Ruminococcaceae > RGIG8773. Next base: position 4,935 of record CANQTP010000094.1, on the reverse strand, counting down.
TTAAAATAATTTTGAAAGGACAATGAAAAATGAAAAAGAATATTTTACAGACGAGAACATTTAATCCAAAACTTACAAAAGATGATACAATAGCATTTGCATTTCTTGCGGCTGAAAAAGGACTTACTCCTGATAAGCTGATAGAAAGTTTTGTGCGTGATATTGTATCGTCTTTTTATGTTGATGAGATAACTGTAGAAGAAGAACATCTTTTGAATTGGTTTAACGGAAGTTGGTTTTCACAAGACAATGACGGGTACTTTACTTTCTTACAATATATAATTTGCAATGAATGTGACTATGAGGAGTTTATTACAAAGCGTTTAGATTATAGCGTTATATTAAACTATTATAAAAATTACTGTATCGCCAATCCCGCTCATAAGTCATTTAAGGAAGAATGGAAAGTAATTACTGATTTTTATAATTATATAGATAAAATTTCAAAAGGTGGAAACGTAAAAATTACCGAAAGGAGGTAACTAATCTATGGATAGCAAAATTGTTAAAAGTGAAAGCTCCGAATTTTACGGCTATAAAGATATTTCAAGATTGCTTAATGTAAGTGAACGATCGGCAAGAATAATAATGGTTCAACACGAATTTCCAAGCTTTAAGATTGGTCAAAAGGTACTTGTCCGTATTAGAGATTATGACGAATGGATTAAAAATCTAATTGACAAGGATATTCCTATTAATCCAAACATAAATAAGTTTAAGAAATAGCATGAAATAGAAATATGACACAGCATCATTGATATTTCAAATTTACAAAGAAATGAAAATGTCTTTGAAGTATTATTTTATGATTTTTCGTTTTTTTGAAAATTCCTCAATTTAAAAAATTTTAAAAAATGATACTTTTCGTCGAACAAGATTTTTTGAATTTTTTGCAATTTTGAAAAATCTACACAAAATGAAAAATTTTATTTTTCAGATTTTTTCAAGGACAGGGAGACGGACAAATTGATCGTTTTTGACTGTTTTGAGGTAAACCTCGGAGAGAGGGGGAAAGCCACGGTTACAGAATAGCAAGCACAGAAAAAGTGTCCCACTTTTTCCATAATGCCCCAGTTGTGGCATTATGATAGGGATAATTCCCTAAACCCTGATTTTTAAATTTAGAAAGGTACAAGCTTATATGGGTAGAAGAAACATTGAAAAACATATACGATTTACAAGTGAGGAATATGAAGTTGTTTGCAATCGATCGGCGAAACTGGGATTGAGAGCAGGCACTTACATTCGTACAATCGCAGTGCAGGGCGTGGTAAAATGTTTTCCCTTGAAAGAGCTTAACGATGTTTATCGGGCGTTGAATCGAATCGGAACAAATCTTAATCAAATTGCAACAGTTGTAAATAGTACAGGCAGCGTTTATCAAAAAGATGTGGAAGATGTACTTACAGAAATGAAGCAACTCCGCATAATAGTTGAGGATTGGTTATCGCCACTTGAATCGGAGGAACTTTTGTAATGCCAATTATAAAACATATTTCAGTTCATTCAACCCCGCTTTCAAATATTGAATATATTTTAAACGGTGAGAAAAATGATGAGATGAAATTTGCAACAGGCATAAACTCTACTGTTGATTCACAGAGTGCATATGATGAATTCCGCAGAACATTTGAATATTATGCGAAAGAGAGATTTTTTAAATCAGACATGAATTTTCAATATCATAAAAATGATGAAAAAACAAAATTTAAAGAAAAAGTAAGAATACATCATTATGTGCAGTCTTTTGATCCAAAGGAAAGTGTTACTCCCGAAGAAGCTCACAAGATCGGTGTAGAATGGGCAAAGAAAACTTTTGGAGAAAATATGCAAGTTATTGTATCTACACATTTGGATAAAGGACATATTCATAACCATTTTGCGGTATGCCCATATAGTCTTGATGGAAAGAAGTGGATTGATAATATGAATACACTTAGACGTGCAAGAAAAATTTCCGATGAAATTGCGCTTGAACACGGATTACATATTATTGAAAGTCCTAAACACAAAAATACGATGAAGTATTCCGAATGGCTTGCAAAGCAGAACGGAACATCTTGGAAACAGCAGCTTGCTTCCGATATTGATAAATTAATTTTGCGGGAGGAGGTGCAAGGTGTTTCTGATTTAGCAAACAAGCTTAAAGAACAAGGATATACTGTTCGGTTGGGGAAGTACCTTTCCGTAAAAGCTCCAAAACAGAAAAATGCTGTAAGAAGTTATAGACTTGGGGATGGTTACTCGGTTGATGATTTACAGTATAGAATTTTGCATAAGGAACAAGAAATCAGTTTAACTGCAATTCAAAGGTACTTGGGTATACAGCGCGAGTATGCGATTTGTATGCGGCAAATGCAGATAGCTGTTTTTAAGAAAAAGCCCAATAGAGCAACTTACTCAGATTTACGGAGAAGTGCAGAATTGTTAAATTATTTGAGCAGTAATAATATTACATCGGCGAGGGAATTGGAAAACCGTCTTAATGCAGCTGCGGAACATTATCAAAATTCTGTTTTAAAAAAGAAAGAACTGTCCTCACAAATAGAAAAAGTCGAGAAAATTATAGAGGACGGGAAGGTTTATCTTTCCTTAGTTGAAAAAGAGTATCTCACGACAGATGAAAAAGAAAAATATAAAAAAATATCTTATATTGAGAAAATGGATATTGACAGTTTTGACAATATTGAACAGCGACAAAAAAATGTTGAATCCTTAAAAAGTGAGCTTGCCGAGCTTAATATTACCATTGAAAAGCAAAAAGAGGAACGGGATTATATTTTGGGACTTTTCAATACTTACAAACGGGATATTGAAAATAATCCGTATGAAAATATTCAGCGGGAACTTGAAACAAATAAACAAATATATAAAGACGAACATGAGCAGCAAAAAGAAAATATACCGCTGAACAACAGAGGACTGTAACTTTAGATTTAAAAATTTCCACTTGGAAATTAAAGGAGGAGTAACAGCGTTATGCAAGACAAAATTAGAGTTACACGAGACAGTGTATGTGCAGGTGATAGCATTGCCGCCCCGCATGAAACATATTTGGATTATATGCCATGGCAGACATTATCATCTTGGCTCAATCAGCTTAAAGAATATTTACCCAAACAACCTGACATATTGTGGGCAATATCCACAAACAATAAAGATATAGCTTTCATAACTTGCGATGAAAACAGCAAGCCGATTATTGATGTGATACATCCATACGCATCAATGGCTGAACTCAATTTGCAGTCAATACGCTGTAATCATTTCTATAGACATGATTTCAAAGACAAATATCCTAATACTATGTCAATGTTTGAAATAAAAGATGATCTGCTGATTAAAGCTAAGCAAATTTCCAGTTTGTTCTGAATTCTTTTTTCAGATTTACAAAAATTCCCCACTGGGGAATTAGGAGGTATAAACATGAACAAACAGCAGCTATTTCCGTTAAATGTATATCAAAAACTTGGAATAGCAGAAACAGAAATTCCATTGGATGCAGTACAAACACTGTATTATCTTTTATCTACATTTTATCATGTAAGCCCTCAAAGAGATTTTGGTACTTCTGAAAGAAATACAGATATATTTATGCTATCTTTCCGTGATAACGAATGTTATGATAAAATATCAAGGAAGTATGGCATAACATCAGCGCGTGTTGGGCAGATCATACAAAGAACACTGTTAAAACTTTCAGAAAGAAAAGAAATGCTTATGCTCGGCATTAAAGAATATACAAACAAAATTAATCTTGAAAAAGACATTATAATATCTTGCAAGTCCAAATTGTCAAGCAAGAACGATAATGAGCTGCTTGCCAAAGTAAAAATTAAAGATGTTGGTCTGAGCGTGAGAACATTCAACGCATTAAGTCGGGCAGGAATTAAAACTTTATATGATATTGTTATTTTAGAAAGCACAGGATTAAAGCGTATAAAAAACATAGGTCGTCATGGCTATAATGAAATTGTGAGCAAACTTATCGAGTATGGTGAGAAAGCAGAAGAATGGAGGTTGAAATTATGAAACTGACACCAGAACTTGAAGTATATCGGCGATCTAATACGGCTATTGCACAAGTTTTCAGCAGAAGATTTAAGATTTTGCGCAGAGCATATAGAATGTCACTTGATGATGTTGCGGAAACATTGGGAATTTCAAGGCAAAGCATCATTTATTATGCTATGGGAGACAGATTGCCGAGAATACCTATATTGATAGCATTAGCAAAAATATTCGGCAAATCAACAGACTATTTACTTGGACTTAAAAATGACAATATGTTTACTCTACCTTGTGAAGTTGGCAGTACAGTGTATCTTATCAACAGTGTTAAGTCTGGCAAAGATTGTAGAAAAACGATTTTATCGGGCAAAATTGACCGTTTTATAATTGGCGGTCTTGGTATACCTCTTGCCGATATATGTACTGATAATAATGATTGGTACTATGCTTGTGCTTATCCAAACGATTATTTCTTATCGAAACAAGAAGCACAAGAAGCTATAAAACAATCTCCTCTGGGGAACAGAAAGGAAAATACATATGAATAAAAATCAAAGTGAACCTATTGAATGTCCGTTTTGTAATAAGCAAAACGTCTTGGCAAAAATCGGTACAACATATTATTTTGTTTCAGAACACCCTATGTATAAAGACGGTGCTGATATTGACGGAGAAACTGCGGGCGAAATACTTGGAGATATGACCTTTCCAACGATGAAATATATCGGATTTCGTTGCACTTCATGTGGTAAAGAGTGGTCTGTATACGACTATAAGCTGATTAAAGATGAAAGCGGTGAATTTTCCTTTGTAAAACGGGAAAAGAAAACCAAAAAGAAAGGCGGAGATAAGGAGGATAATGAATGAAACGTTTAAGAACTTTTTTTCCTCAGAATATACTCGGTGAAATAAACTTTGACGCCG
>CANQTP010000093.1 GCA_947626755.1 uncultured Clostridia bacterium | reverse complement strand
AATTTTCAATTTGGAATTACTTTTCTACTGTAATAGCGCAGTCGGGGCACATTGTTGCGCACATTGCACAGCCTATACACTGGGAATCGTCAATACAGACGGCAGTGAAATATCCCTTCCTGTTACGCTTTTCCTTTTGCAGCGCGACTATCTTCTTGGGACAGGCTGTTGTGCAGAGCTCACAGCCCTTGCACTTTTCAAAATTGACAGTGATCTTCGCCATTATATTAACTCCTTTCGGTATAATTTTTCAATTTATTACAAAAGGGAATATCCCTATTCTGTCTGTTCCCAGATCTTCTTTACATAAATTTCCGTCGGGAACGGATCTCTTACATTTGCGGAAATTCCAAGCGGAACGCAGGTATACGCTATGGGAAGTCCCGACTTGCGGGAAATTTCCTCCGCGAAGCTTTCCGACTGTTCGAGGACTTCCGCGGTAGTTTCGTAAAGGAGATTTGTGTTATTTACAATTGCAGTGTGCTTCATGCTTGCGGCGGCTTCTATCTCATACATAAGCTCAAGGGCTTCGTCCGCCGTTCTTGTGAGGAATCTTCTGCAATTCACCACATAGAGCATATCCACGTCCCCGGACATTTCCGCAAACATCTTTGCATAACGTCCAAGCGCGATAGCTCCCGCATCGTCGCCGCCAACGTCAACCACAAGATAGCCGCTTTCGGAAGCGATCCTGCCCAGATCAAAGGAAATAGCAGGAATATCCAGATTGGAATTTGCATACATGGGAGCGGCAAGGGTTATGCCTTTACTGCCGAACATCTCCTCAAAGTCCGCAGAACGGAAGTAAGGATTTACTATGTCCAGATCGGCAACAGTGACCTTTTCGCCGCTCTCCGCAAGCTTCACGGCAAGATTTGCGGAAAAATTGGTCTTTCCGCTGCCATAATGCCCTGTGACAATGTTTATTCTTTTCATGCTCTTATTCCACCGAAATTATATAATAGTACACAGGCTGACCGCCGTTTACAAGCATTACCTCGGCATTTCCCGCCTTGGATTTTACGTGCTCGAAAAGCTCCTCGGCGTCCTTTTCGGAAACGTCCGCGCCGTAAATGATATTAACGAATCGGGAACTGCCGTTCATAAGCTTTCTTGCAAGTTTATACGCCGCCTTGTGGATCTCCTTTTCGGCGTAAGCGAGTTTGCCGTTGTCAAGGGCGAGGATCTCGCCTTTCTTTATGCTGTGACCGTCAAAATCGCTGTCCCGAGCCGCAAATGTTACCAGTCCCGTTGAAACGGTATCAAGACTCTTGGACATATTAAGGCGATTTGTGTCGAAATCCATATCAGGGTCGAAATTCATCATTGCGGTAATACCCTGCGGAATGGTCTTTGACTGTAGAACGCAGACTTTCCTGTCCGCAAGGCGAACTGCCTGTTCTGCCGCCATAATGATATTCTTATTATTCGGCAGAACGAAAACCGTTTCGGCGGGAACTGCCATAATTGCCTGCAAAATGTCGTCCGTAGAGGGGTTCATGGTCTGACCGCCCCGCACGATACAGTCCGCGCCAAGATCGCGGAAAAGTCCTTCAATGCCCGCTCCGCTTGCCACAGCCACAAATCCGTAAGGCTTCTCGGGTTCTGCGGGAGTGAACTGCTGCTGATTCCGCTGCTTGAAAGCGGCGGCTTCCTTCGCCTTGTTTTCGTGCTGATAGCGCATATTGTCTATTTTAAGATTTATAAGCGATCCGAAAAGCAAGCCTTCTTCTATAGCCTGCCCCGGGTGTTCGGTATGAACGTGCACTTTTATTATGTCGTCATCGTCCACAGCCACAACGCAGTCGCCGATAGTTTCCAGAAATGCTCTGAGCAGTGAAGCGTCCTTGCAGTCGGCGTTCTTGCGGACAATGAATTCCGTGCAGTAGGTGTGAGTTATCTCCTCGTCAAGATCCCCCACTGCGGTAAGGTCAACGGAGATCGTGTCGATCTTTGGAACGTCCGCAGGGCGGGCGGGTTCGCCGCCTTTGAAAACTTCCAGCATAGCCGTCCAGATAATATATATGCCCATTCCTCCCGCGTCAACAACTCCCGCTTTTTTCAGAACAGGAAGCTGATTGGGGGTATTGTCCAGAGCCTTTTTGGCTTCGGCGCAGACGTCGCTCCAGAGCGCAGTTTCGTCATTGGTAAGCTTGACAGACTCCGCCGCCTTTTCGGAAGCCGTTCTTGCAACGGTGAGGATAGTTCCTTCGGTGGGAGTCATAACCGATTTATACGCGCCCTCAACGCCGAGGGAAAGCGCGCGGCAGAAGTCCTCGCAGTCGGCGGTGATTTTCCCCTGAAAGCCTTTTGCGAAGCCGCGGAACAGCAGAGAAGTTATTACGCCCGAGTTTCCCCTTGCGCCCCTTAACAGCGCGGAAGCGGTAACTTCCGCCACCTGTGAGACGGTGACGTTATCGTCCATTACCTGAAGCTCCCGCAAAGCGTTTCCCATGGTCATTGACATATTAGTACCCGTATCTCCGTCAGGAACGGGGTAAACATTGAGCTGATCCACCTCGCGCTTTTTGTTTGCAATGGTGACAGCACCCGAGATGAAAGCGTCTCTGAGAGTTTTTCCTGTAATCATATTTCCGCGCTGTCCGAAATGTTTCTATAGGACAGCTTCTCCTTTCGCTGTAAAATTCCGTAAAACGTTTGTCAATCTGTCATTCCGTCAATGTAAACCGTAACTCTGCTTATATCCATTCCTGTTTTATCTTTTATGGTATAGCGGAGCTTATGGACAAGGCTGTCGGTAACGGCGGAGATATTCACGCCGAAAATGACTTCAACATGAAGCCCGATCACCAGTTTCCCGCCGTGAATGTCGATATTTACGGCTTTTCCCGTGCCGATCCCCGCTTTATCCATTATCACGGAGAACAGGCTGCCGCGTTTGCCCAGACCCGCGACTCCGTAGCAGGTAGAGACCGTATATTCCACGAGGGAATACAGATATTTATCCGAAATGCCGATAGTTCCGAGGTGGTTTTCAAGTTCCGGCATAGAATCGCTCCTTTTCCAAAATTTTCTTGAACTGCGTTACAAAATCACATAGACAAAGATAGTATAACATATTTTTTTATTTTTTTCAATAGCAAACTATCAAAAAAACATATTTAAAAATTTTTACATTTATTGGATAATATAAAAGCATTGACAATCCACAGGGAATGTGCTATAATCTTATCAGTAAAATAAAATGCAATTTATACGGGTGCCCCGAAGCGGCTTCTGCCGCAGGCGGGGATAATAGGGAAGCTTAGCACGGTCCTGCCGCCGTAATGACGAGGTTCGCCGCTCCGCGCATATGTCACTGGCTTTTGTTGGGAAGGCGCGCGGAGTTCCGCATAAAACGGATAGTCAAAGTCGGAAGACCTGCCCGTAGTTACGCCGTTTTAAAACGGCGTTGGCTGTGCGCCGCAGTGAACGGTCGACTCGGTCTGCATGAAATAAAGCGGAGGATCTGATTTTTTCAGAAGTCTCACCGCTTAGCTTTGCTTTTGCAAAAATTTCACAGCAGATTGCCGACCCTTTCCAAAAAGCGCACGGAAAGGGCTTTTTATTTGGAAAAATGAAAGGATATGATCTTGCATGAAACTCAGAAAATTTACCGCATTGCTTGCAGCATTTGCCGTTGCTATCGGAATGTCCGCCTGCGCGAACGACCATTACACGCCCGAAGGCGGAGAGATCACCACTTCGGAAATAAATTCCGCGGAAACAATCACCGAAACGGCGGAAGTGTCCGACAGCCTTTCGGCAGACAGCAGCACCAATACCATTGAGGACAGAGAAGGCAATATGGTGGAGATCCCATCTTCAATAAATACCATCGTCTCCGCCGCGCCTTCCATAACAGAAATTCTTTCGGGACTCGGTCTTGCAAACAAAGTTATCGCAGCCGATGTCTATTCCGCCGATGTTGAAGGCATTGATCCCGCGATCTGCACGCTTGATTTCTACAATCTCAATATTGAGGAACTTGCCGCTCTCGAGCCCGACCTTGTTATTATAAACGGCATTTCAATGACAGGCGCCGACGATCCCTATGCTTCACTTAAAGATGCGGGAGTAAATGTTATATATATCCCCACATCTTCTTCGATCGAAGCGGTAAAAATGGATATAGAATTCCTCTCAAAATATACGGGTACGGCTTCGGAAGGCGCAAAGCTTATTGCGGATATTGACACGGCAGTGAATGATGTTTCCGCGAAAGCTGCGGAAATTTCCGACAAGCGTTCGGTGTATTTTGAAATAGGCGCCGCGCCCTATCTTTACACCTGCGGCAGCGGCACATTTATTGACGAGATCCTGAACCTTATCGGCGCGGAAAATATCTACGGCAGCGAGGAAGGCTGGATATCCAATTCGGAAGAATCCGTTATCGCCGCCGATCCCGATGTTATCCTTACCAACGTTGCCTATGACGGATACGATTTCAACGAAATAAAGACCCGCGCAGGCTGGGAAAGCATTTCGGCAGTAAAGAACGGTCGTGTTTATTATGTGGACTCCAACGCCACAGCACGCGCTTCCCAGAATATCGTAAAGGGCATTTACGAAGTGGCAAGAGCCGTTTACCCTGAAGTTTTTGAGTAATGAAAACGGTGAAAATTTCAGCTTCGGTCTTGGCTTCGGCGGCGGTGATGATCCTCGGCATTGCCGTGGGGAGCGTGTTCATCTCCCCTGCCGATATTATCCGCATTTTCGGGAACCGACTTTTCGGAACATCTATAGAAAATATCCCTGCGTCATATGTAAACATTATCATGGAAATACGTTTCCCGCGGGTAGTTATGGCGTTCCTGACAGGCGCTGCGCTTTCGGTCTGCGGCGTTGCCGTCCAGTCGGTATTAAAAAATCCGCTGGCTTCTCCTTTTACATTGGGAGTTTCCAGCGGAGCTTCTCTCGGAGCGGGACTTGTGATCACTTTTGAATTCTACATTCTGGGAAGTTTTACGCTTCCCGCTGCGGGACTTGTTTTCGGGATCGCGTCCATGTTCCTGATGATAGCTTTTGCTTCAAAGATAGACAGATCCCTGCAGGGAAGCACTATCGTCCTTACGGGAATGGTGCTTTCGCTTTTCGTGAACGGGATAGTTACGCTCCTTGCAAATGTTCATGACGACAAGTATAAGCAGATCATGAAATGGCAGACAGGAAGTTTTTCGGGGAAAAAGTGGGACTATGTGCTTATTCTTGCAATAATTTTTCTGATCTGCGGAGCGTTCATGTTTACAAGGTCGCGGGAACTCGATCTGCTGACTTTCGGAGATGAACAGGCAGGCGCGGCGGGACTCAACACCCGCGCCGCAAAGGCTTCCCTGCTTACTGCGGCGGCAGTGCTTTCGGGAACGGCTGTTGCGTTTGTGGGAGTAATAGGCTTTGTGGATCTTATTGCTCCGCATATCACGCGGAAAATTTTCGGCGCGAAGCATAAGATCCTGATCCCGATGTCCGCAGTTATCGGCGGGATATTCATGGTGCTTTGCGATCTTGCGGCGCGGGTCACCGTTCCGCCGAACGAAATACCCGTAGGCGCAGTCACCGCACTTTTAGGCTCGCCGTTTTTTGCATGGGTATTCTTTTCACATAGGAAAGCAGGCTGAAGCCTGCTTTCAGAGTTGAGAGTTGAGAGTTAAGAGTTGAGAGCAGGCTGAGCCTGCTTGCAGAGTTGAGAGTGGAGAGTGGAGAGTTGAGAGCAGGCTGAGCCTGCACGCTTTCAGGGTTTGTTTAGTGATTTTCAACCTAACGTATACCGTGCATGACACAAAATGCAATTTACAAACAATGGCAGGCTGAGCCTGCACGCTTTCAGGGTTAGTTTTGTGTTTTTCAACCTAACGTATACCGTGCATGACACAAAGTGCAATCTACAAACAATGATCCCGCCTATATAGGCGGGAATTTTTTGTTAATATGCGTTTCTGCAATATCTCAACTCTCAACTCTTAACTCTCAACTCTAATACAACTCTCAACTCTTTTTCTCAAAGATCTTACATATAGCAGATAAGCAATAACAAGCGCTGCGGCGGTAACTATCCAGCTTACAGGGTAAACCATCATCAGCGAATCAAAGGAAGCGTTCTTCGCAAATACCGTGTAGACCCATGCAATTCGTATCCCGCACACTCCCGCAAAAGTAAGGACTGCGGGAACGAGCGAATATCCGTATCCGCGCATTGCCCCCGACATTATTTCCATGACCGCGTTTACAAATTCCCATGTGAGGATATATTTCAGACGTACCATGCCAAGCTCGGCAATTGCGGGATTGTCGTTGAAAATTTTCAGCAGCGGCGTTCCGAAAAGCAGTATTATGAGCGATGCCGCCAATGTTACCGCAACGTCAATGATAAGGCTTCTTTTTGTTATCTTCCTGCAACGTTCAAACTGTCCCGCTCCGTAATTCTGACCCACAAATGTTGTACAGCCCTGACCGAATGAATTTATCAGGTAGTAGGCAAGAATTTCAATATTGAATGCCGCCGAGGACGCAGCCATTACCTCCGGACCAAGACTGTTCACCGCCGACTGTATGCACATATTCGACAGCGAAAATACCATGCTTTGCAATCCCGCAGGAAGTCCTATGCGGACTATTTTTTTCAGCACATCGCCGTGTATCTTTATGTCGGAAAGTGTTATACGTATGGGGTATTCTCTGCGGCAAAGCAGGAAAAACAACAGCGCGGAACTTATAAAGTTTGAAATTACCGTTGCAAGAGCAACTCCGTCCGCGTCCATTCCCACAACGCATACAAACAGCAGATTCAGCAGAACATTTGCAATTCCCGATATTACAAGGCAAAAAAGCGGCGTTCGGGTATCGCCCTGACTCCGGAAGATAGCCGATTCAAAATTATAAAGAAAAATTACGGGCATTCCCAGAAGATATATCCGCAGATACGCAAGGGACATTGGAAAAACTTCCTCGGGAACGCTCATAAGTTCTAAAACATCAGGCGCGTACTTTTCGCCGATAAGCGTTATGCAAATACCGCCGATTATGGAGAAAAGCACCGACGTATGTACGCATTTTGAAACCGATTCGCTGTCGCCCTGCCCCGTAAAGTTGGAAATTACCACATTTGCACCCAGTGCGATACCTATAAAACCGTTTACCAGCAGACCTATCACCGCACTGTTGCTTCCAACGGCAGCCATGGCGTTTTCGCCGACGAAACGTCCCACCACGGCAACGTCCGCGGCGTTGAAAAGCTGCTGCAGCATTCCTGTAAACGCTAACGGCAGGGCAAACATCAGAAGTTTTCCGCATATGCCGCCGTTAAGCATATCAATTTCGGTTCGTTTCATATATCATCACTCCCGTATTCTGTATTTCATTATATATCCGCGAATTTACATCTATTTCGGAAATATCTATCAGATCAACAGGACGATCAACAGCTGTGCATACATCTTCAAGCAGTCCGAAAAACCGCAGTCCTTTCAGACCGCTGTCAACACATATGTCTATATCGCTGCTGCTTACGGCAGTATTTTTTGCATATGAACCGAAAAGCACCGCGCTCCTGACATTGTATTCTTTGAATATGGGTATAGTTATAGCTTTTATATCCTCGACTGAATACATATAACAGCTCCTTTCAGATATTCAGTAATTTTTCCGCATTTTCGTGAAGTATCATTTCCCTCTCCTTTTCAGTAAGGGGGATCTTATTGAAAAGTTCAAGTTCGTGTTCCGCCGTCCACATGGGATAATCCGTGCCGAACAGCACATTCTCCACGCCGAATGCGTCAATAAGTTCCCTTGCGTGTTCGGGGGTCATTGAGTAAAGCGAACTTGAAGTATCTACCCATAAACGGCGTCCGCCCAGTATCTTCGCGGCGTTGTCCCATTCCGACCAGCCGCCGAAATGCGCTCCGATAACGTCAAGTTTCGGGAAACGTTCAAGAACGTTCACAAGCATTTGCGGGTGGGAATATTTGTAACGTATATCCCCCGTGTGTATAAGCAGAGGGAGACGTCCCTCGATAATTTCGTAAATTTTCATTGCCTTCGGGTCGTCAATGGCAAACTGCTGAAAATCAGGGTGCAGTTTCACGCCTTTCAGACCGAGGGAAATTGCTCTGTCTATTTCCTTTTCGGGATCTTCATAGTCGGGGTGCATGGCAGCAAAGCCTATGAACTTGTCGGGATATTTCTTCACACAGCCCGCTATGAAATCGTTTATGCTTTCCACCTGAACGGGGACTGTCGCCACAGACTGGACTATGAATTTTGTTATTCCTGCGGCTTCTCCCTGTTTTATAAGAGAATCCGCCGTTCCGTCACAGTGCATGGTAAGTTCTTTATAGAAATTTCCTATTCCCGCAACGGCTTTCTGCGCTATTTTATCGGGAAAAATATGTGCATGAGAATCAATTATCATTTTTACAGACCTCTTTTCAATTATTTTGCGGCGGAATTTGTTTTGCCGCCCAGAGAATCGGAA
>CANQTP010000092.1 GCA_947626755.1 uncultured Clostridia bacterium | reverse complement strand
GAGGTGTGGTTGGCTTTGGATACTTTGAGCTTTGTAACAGCTACATCCAAGTCCATCTTTTCCTTGATTAAGGGATTTCCTGCACAAAGAGCCTTTACCTCTGCATAGGAGAGCGTTGCTTCGTCCACATCTTCGCAGGAACGCACGGGGGATTTACTTGACATAATCTGAGAAATAAACCTCTGCTTGTTCTCAATCGTCTGATAGAGGTAGGCATCGAAGGTTGCTTCGGTCATATATCGGTAAACCTCAACTTCCTTGTTTTCATTACCCTGACGGATAATTCTACCTTCTCGCTGTTCAAGGTCAGACGGTCGCCAAGGACAATCAAGGTGATGAAGTGCTATGAGCTTATCCTGAATGTTTGTGCCGGCACCACACTTCGCCGTTGAGCCGAGCAGAACACGGACTTTGCCCTGTCTTACCTTTGAGAAAAGCTCTTTCTTTTTGGCTTCGCTGTCAGCTTCGTGAATAAAAGCGATTTCCTCTTTCGGAACGCCCTTTGCTATGAGCTTGTCACGAATATCGTCATAGAGATTAAAAGAGCCGTCGTTTTTCGGTGTCGAAAAGTCGCAGAAAACGAGCTGCGTTGACTTCTTATCATCATTCTTCTGATAGATGTCAAAGACATTCGCAACACAGGTGTTAACCTTTGAGTTCGGGTCGTCAGGGAGCAGGGGGTCGATAAGTCGCTGGTCAAGTCCGATTTTACGACCATCGTTTGTTACCTTGAGCATATTATCTTCTTCGGGCTGTACCTTTTTGTCGTGAATATCTTTTGCTCTGTCTGATAAAGCCGCAACCATATCTTTTTGAATATCGCTCGGCTTTACAACTACATTGTGAAAGTGTGCTTCAGGAACAGGGAGATTAAGCATATCTGCTGTCTTTATATCCGCACATTCCTTGAAAACATTGATGAGTTCGGGGAGGTTGAAGAATTTTGAAAACCTTGTTTTCGCTCTGTATCCCGTACCTTCGGGGGCAAGCTCAATCGCTGTAACGGCTTCACCGAAGTTTGCCGCCCAAGCATCGAAATTGTGCATACCCATTTCTTTTAGCTTGTCAGCCTGCAAGTATCTCATCATAGTGTAAAGTTCGGTCATACTATTGCTGACGGGAGTTCCGTTCTCTACACTCTATCTATTCCACCAAATGCCGATTTTGCGTTATTTAACAACATGGAGCTATCTGAAAATTTCAGATAGCTCCATGTTGTTTGTATTTATTATCAAAAAATGCTTTTTTAATCAAGCTTTAGAACAGAAAACCAATTAAATCTTTCAATTATAAGATTACATAAGCACTTTTTGTCTCCCATACTGTGAGATACCAAACAGCTTTGCAACAAAACCAGTACAGTCGCCTGTTGCCCCGCAGCCGAAGCAGTAAAAATGGTCGTCATAAACTTTAAGGCTTGGCGTTTTTTCATTATGAAACGGGCAGCAAGCCATTCCCCTGCGGTCGGTCTGTAAGCCATAAAATCTTGCTGCCTCCTGCATTGATACTCGTTCTTTTATCTCCGCAAAAACGTTATACATAACACGCTCCCTTCGTTTTTATTGAAAGGGCGGTTAGCGAAGCGGGAAGCCAACGGCGAAGATGACTTCCTTTATTTTGCCCTTCATATATAAGGACATTTTTTCGCCAAAATTCCCACTTTTTTGAAAATTTATTTTATTTTGGTGAATGTTACAAATTTTTATATGTTTGTTGGTTATATATGTGTAAAAAAATGTCCCTACGTAAGTAAGGACATTTTTAAGCATTACAACTTGTTTTTGAAAATTTGTAGAAAGTTGTAAATTCATCAAACTGGCTTCGGCACTTTTAGAATAAAATTACAAGTTCATTTTAAATATATTTAAAATAATATTAATTAGACCAATTTTATTTCGTAAAATGTTCTATAAAGTCATCTTTATTTGACCACTCTGTAAGCCAGTGAAAAAAATCAATATCCATATTCCATGAATCCCATTCCTCATCGGGTTTTTCATAAACTATATCAATTTTTTTTATATCTCCGCTTTTAAATATAAACCTGCAAAAATCTCTTGATGCATTTTTATTTAGATAATCCATAACTCGTGTCTTATGAGTAGTAATTAATTCATAACTAAATTTGAACTCTGTTTTCTTTAGATCAAAGTAAATATCATTAAAAATAAAAATTGGTCCACTAATTGTTTTCGCAAGTGCGTATAAATTTTCATCTAATACTTTAAAAACGCCATCTCCAACATCTTTAGGATCAACTTTGTAAGAAGTTGAAAACTTATATCTTCCTAAATTTAAATCATATAAACACCGTTTACCAATTTCCATAAAACAAGACAAATCCAGTTTATAATCCATATTACAACCCCCACTTATTTAACAACCACTGCTCGAATTTCTCTAAAAGCTTATCTACATTTTCATTTGGCGTCATACTAGAACTAATAATTTCATCATATGTTTTATACATTTCAAGGTATTCAAAGCTTGGTCCCAATGGATCATGATATCTTTCTAAATTAACATCGTAAATGTATTCACGCAATAATGTTGGTGTCACATTTTTATATTTAACTCCTAGTTCACGCCTTGCTTCCCACATTTTGCGTGCAATTTCAGGTTTGCTTAACCCCTGTTCCTGAAGGGATATGTTGTATTCAGATAAATTTTTTACAGCATTTTCATATTCAATTCTCAGTGGATGATTTTTTATTTTTCCGTAATATTGCTTAGAAGTATCAGAAACCATTTTTCTAATTTCTTTTTCTGTCATTGCTTTATACTTAATATTTCCATATGAATCATATTCTAAAAAATTTTTAGAAACATCTATTGCCAAAACAGCAAAGAAAATAGATATAACTTCTTTCTGCTGCATAGAAGAACGTTCGATAAGTTCTTCAAACGATGTTCCTTGTTTATAAAGCTCATAATCAGCATTCAGAAATTTTGCATAATATAATTCTTTCCCATTTTCAAATAAATTTTGATTACGGAGTTCATTAACAATTATGTCTAAGTCAGTATTATTATTATAACATTCTTTAACGGATTTTAATATTTTAATTCTGTTAATTAAAGAAATATTATTTATTTCAAAAAATTTATTACTCAAAAAGCCAACATCAATTTCATCCAGATTTTGAGCAGATGTTACAATGAAATTATAATCTTCATCACTAATTGGTTTAGAGTAAATAAGAGGGAAAAAATCTTTAATATCTAAAACACCATCACCATCTCCATCGGCACTTGTAGGATCTGAGATAATAGGCAAAATATGAACATCATTAAGCGATTTCACCTTTGCAGTATAATCACCAGTTGCGCTGCGGTATCTGCTCAATCCATTTTTTACATAAAACAGTTCTTCACCAAGCGTTTCAACAAGTTCATTAAATTTGGGTAATATAACATCGCCATTATCATCCCATTCAATAAGCTTATGTACGCTGTTTTCGTTCTCATACTCAAACATTATTTCTTGAAAGTCAAATAATCCGTCCCTATCCGTATCAGGCACACCGGAGTTTTTATATGTATCAGTCAAACTGGGGTTGCTTTTTAAATCATCCCTCATATCTATGTAACCGCTTGTAATAGGAGCATCAAGCACAACAGTCTTATACCCCGTACCAATAATAGCCTTATAACTATTAGGAATAACAGGAACATCGTTATAAATTCGCGTCAAACAATCATCATACATTTCATAATATGATGTCATTATTCCCTTTGTATTTTTACAAAGCTGCGGTATATAAGCATATTGTTGATTATCTGCATTTGAAGTCTCAACATAATTTGACACAACACTTACTGAAATATCTGATGGTATACCAGCAGATACGTTTTCAATTTTAACATTTTTAGGATTAAACTGTGAATCTTCTTTTTTAAGAACATAGAAGAAATAATCCACTCTTTCCGATGTTTTTACTGCATAATCAAGACCGGGTTTTACACTGCAAGTTTTAAGATTCACGTTGCCTTGATATTGTTCAATCTTTGATAAAGCCTCAGATACTGCCAAGTAATTTGTACAGTAATTATTATTACTCCCAACAGTTATAGCGTTATAACAATTCTTTCCATATGCTCCAACAGGTAAAAGTTGAACAAAGCGCACCCTCGCGCCGGATGATACATTAAAAATGGTATCGCACATTTCAAGAATATTCCGCTTAATTTTCGCAAACTCTGAATGATCTTTTATTCTTGAATCAACCAGAAAAGTAACATCAAAGTTATTTTTATATTTATTAAAAGCAGCAGACTTAGACGAATTGAGCTTTACTCTGTTAACATTATAACTTAAAAATGTAGCGTTGTCAAGAACATTTTCAGGCACAGCTTCGCTTTCCTCAGACACTGCCTCAACATCAACCTCTGACTCGGTACTGTCATTAAGCTGCTTATCAAGATTATCGAGGAATATTTCCATATCTACCAGACAGTATGTACCCACCCTGTCGGTCGTGGTATACACGGTATTTGTTCCTTCGTCGTGGAAAGTTTCAACAGGCAGCAGCATATTAACGTCCTCAAATAACATGAAGACGTTAAGACGCTTAATTCCCTTAAATTCGTCGCTTTCGTCAGTATATGTACCCAAAGTATTATTTATGACAGAATTATCAAGTTCAAATTTTACGGTAACTTCCTCAACTGCCAGTCCGTCAGTATAAACAAATTCGGGAGCAATACCTATAATTGCAGAATTTTCAATAGCGTTTGAGTAACCGCTCTCACGGGCATAAACGTTGTTCTCGGCAACGCCCGCCGATTTCATTTCAAGAGAAACTTTGAAAGGTGTTTCTTCGTCGTCATTGACTGCGGAAAGTACCTCCGAGTCGGAAGAAACTGTCTGTGTAAATGTGCGTTCGCTGTCAGGAGTTCCATCGGTAGCCGCGCTGTTAGGGTTAAGTCCGAGAGTTATCTCATCGCCGTCAGAAATTTCATCACTGTCTGTATCATATTTAAGAGGATCTGTACCGTGAGTATTTGCATGGTATCCTCCCGCTGTTCTCCTCATTATAATAAATGCAGCAAAAAATATTAATGAAGGAAGCAGCGTCTTTGTAATAGCAGCAATAATCAGTACCATAACTCCGTTTATAACTGTGGACAAAAGAATCTCCATTCCGTAGGCGTATATTTCCTCGTGTTCTGATTTTACAATTTCCTGCATAACAAAAAATCGCGCTGCACCTTTAGCAAGTCTTTCAAGCATACGCTCACCGTCCTTGCCAAAAGTATAGCACGATTTATGTCATTTTTAAATAGAAATGTTGTGAAAGTGTAATATTTTGTTGTGAAAATGCAAATTCAAACAAACGTTTCACTATAAATGGTATTTTTTACAAGCAATTTCATCTTAAAGATTCTGTCATAATATTGAAAACTAAGTGCCCCGCCAATACGTGCAGCGGAAGAATAAATACTTTGTATTCCATATCCGTGCAGACCATTATTCGGTTTCGTGCTTACAAGATCGGAAGTGTCAACCTCTTCAGATGAATTTGAGATCTCTATCAACATATTTTCGTCAATTTCTTTTATTGAGATACATATAAATTTATTCGTATCTTTTAAATTGCAGCAGGCTTCAGTAGCATTATCCAAAGCATTTGCAAATATTCTGCAAAGCTCGACAGAATTTGCGTTCAGCGAAGTCCGTATCTCCATTTTTGTAATAATTCTTATTTTATACTGCTCTGCTGTTTTGATTTTAATATTGATAAGTGAATCAACAGCTTCATTTCCCGTATAACAAACAGCGGCAGATTTTTCAATAAAATTTGATAATTCCGATATGTGAGCTTCCGCATTTTCGTATTTCCTGTCAGAAATAAGCTTGTTTAACGTATCAAGCTCATTTTTAAAATCGTGTTTTAAGGCTTTCATTTCGTGATATGATAGCTTTAAGGCACGATAGTTTTCTGCTTCACGCTCAGCAACATTTTCTAAAAATGCAAGTTTAAGCTGTTTTGAATATCCCTCAAAAAAGTTAAAAGTTGAAATATTGATATACACTATCCCAATCAT
This sequence comes from uncultured Clostridia bacterium, assembly GCA_947626755.1. GTDB lineage: Bacteria > Bacillota > Clostridia > Oscillospirales > Ruminococcaceae > RGIG8773. The sequence goes on along the minus strand of CANQTP010000092.1, from coordinate 2,426 downwards.
TGAAATTATGTAAATAAAAATAATTGATGACCCCTCATGTTCAAGTACGGGAATAGTCATTCCGTATAAAAGAACAATACTTATTATCGGTGTAAGGAAAATACTTACCCAATACTTAAACGGCAATTCCCTGACTTTTTTAGTTAGTATTTTAACCATTGCAAATGCCATCCAAAAATACATTATTTTTGATATAATCATTCCTATAATACGCCCTGTCCCATGTTGAAACAGATCGTTATAGGAAACGCCTCTTAATAAATACGAAAAACCCACAAGTATCGGGTCGGCGATAAGGATTATTGCAACATAAATAAATGAATAGAACAACTTAAGCGAAAGCTTTTCATCATAAAACAATAATGACAAAGTTATCAATAACAAAAATGTAATTATTAAAAGAGAAATAGGTTTGACAGACAATATCGATATTGCAGCGGTTATTATTGCTGCAATTAAAAAAACCAAGGTTTTAAGCCACGTATTAACATAGTTGCTTTTCATCAGCTTATTGAAATATATGCAGATTATCACAAATTCAGAAACTGCGTTCAATACTTCTATAATATACCAAATCAAAAAATCACTTCCCCGAAAGATAATTCAGATATTCATCAACAACTTGATTTTTTATATTTCTCCCTAATAATATTGTTGTACCGTCCTTTAAAATAACATCGTTTTTATCAATGAACTTGATGTGTGCAACGTTTATCAAATAGCTTTTTCCGACTTTGATAAATCCGTCGTTTCTGTATTCGTTATCCAATTCGGATATTTTACCGTAGTAATCATAATCTCCGTTTAATGAGTGTAAAGTTATTTTCCTGTTAAGAACTTCAAAATAAATTATATCCGATACTTTTACGGAAAAGGCTTTACCGTTTTTATTGTAATTAAGCCGTTTATGATTTTGATTATAGTCCTTAAACAACGCGACAAGTTGTTCGCGATACATATACTCAGGCTGTTGTTTCAGTATGTAGCGTTTAGCATCAACATCATAGCCTTGTATTGAAAAGTTCTCGTGGTTTGTGAGAAACGCTATCGTAACGCTTCGGTCAATATCACGTATCTTTCTGGCTGTTTCTATACCGTTAATACCGTCCATTTCAATATCAAGGATAACAATATCAAATTTCTCCCGCTGAAACGATTCAATTAATTGTTCTCCCGAAAAAAATTCAAAAACACTATAGTTGTCGTCAGAAATTATTTCCGATATTTGCTTTTTTAACGTTTTCAGAAACAGCATTTCATCATCACAAACCGCTATTTTCAAGTCAAACACCTCCGCATAATGCCATTATACACCAAAATATAAATAAATGCAACATATTTTTTATTTACCATGAATTTCAATCATTTTCCGCTCAACTCCATCAAAAGTTGATTATTAATCTCCGCCTCTTCCAGCTTCCGAAGATTAATAAGCAAAGCCACGCTATCCTCCGGCAGCCCGTCCTTATAGCAGGATTTCAAAATATCCAAAGCCTTTTTCAAATACTTTTTTGAATTTTTCAAATCCCCGTTTTCAAGATAAAACCGCCCAAGATTGTTGTTGACGTTAAAGCAAATATCGATCTCCTGCCGAGAGTAAAAACCGCCGCCCACGACCTCGGGAATACTCCTCTGTGCGGAAATTGTGTGCTTCAAAGCGGCGGCGCAGTCCTTTTCAAACAACATAGCGAAAGAGGCTCTCGACATAAAGTAAACCGCCCTTGAAAACCTGTCCTTGACCTCGGTCTGATACTTTTCCATTTCAGCAAGATACAGCTTCATTCTGTGTTCGTCCTCAAAAGTTTCGGCATATGGATAAATATTTATAAGAAAATAAAAGTAATATTCCGTATCATTTTTTGCCGAAAATTCCACAATACGGTTGCAAATTTCCAATACCACGGCTTGCCGCATAACGTTCACCTCGTCGGGTAAATGGTGTCTGCACTCTAAAATCAGATTATCCGTAAATTCACGGCAATTATCCATATCGGGAGCAAAATCTGTAGCGGCAGCTTCTCCCACAAGTTGGTGAACGCGGATAATATGCTCTCCGTAATAAACAAGCCCAATCTCGTCCAGTTCATTTACAGCGTTCATATTTCTTACACCCGACAACTGCATAAAATACTTATCGTCAATGCCTTCAACAGGCGCAAGAGAAAGCAGCCGCATAATATTTTTCTGCTCGTCCGTAAGAGCAAAAAGTCTGAAAAGCTGATGAATATGCTCGTAATATGTAGCAGAAATATCTTTGCGTATCTTGTCGGAAACATCAAGTCCAACGTGTTCGTTAAGGATTTTATTAAGCAGTTCATCAGCGGTAAACGCGCTTTTCTTTAACAGCCGCAAAATCAATTCACAGGCAAGAGTATGATTATGCACAGCTTCAAAAATACGGTCAAGCGTTTCCCCGTCAACATTTG
>CANQTP010000091.1 GCA_947626755.1 uncultured Clostridia bacterium | reverse complement strand
CATATTTCCATTAAGAAACTGCTTTCGGCGGTTTCGGTCTGCTCCTCGGCAACAGCAGACTGCATTTCCTTTTTATCCCGCCATTCGCTCCATTCATTGACTGCAAAGGCTATCAACGTTAAGGAAACGATTATGACAACATAGCGGAATTGCCTTTCTTCTTTGTAACGCTTGATAAACTTTTTGAATATTCCTGATATTTTTTTCATAGGTCACACTCCTTGCTTTATGTGATCGGTGTTTCGACAGTCCAATAATTATTGGATATTTCGCCTTTGGTCGGATCAATCAGATCTTCATAAAATCCCATTGCAGCTTCATTATCCGCCGATCCGAATTGCCGGAAATCGCTTTCTGAAATATCAAGTTCCTTGCAGATAAGTTCAATATATTCATCAAACATTTCCTCGCATTTATTCTTGTCAATGCCGTTTTCCTCTGCATCGGTCATTTCCATGATCTTTTCGATCATTTCATCTTCCGACAATGATACGCTTATCTCACCGCTCAGCTCATCATGGTCGCCGCTGCAATAATATTCCCATTCAAAGCCGTTTTCGTAATCGCCGATAATTCTTCTCCTGCAATCCTGCCCTGCGCAGGTATTGTTATGTGTAACTTCTGTCGTAATGGAAATATATCCTGTTTCTTCAAAAAACTTCATTATATCATCGGGGGTTATGCTGATGTCATACTCCGAACCATCATCGTTTTTTCCATTGGTTTTAAGCAGTACAAGACTTTTGTACAAAGCCGCCATAGCAACAAGTTCCTCGGCTGACATATCACTTTGTATTTCATAGTTTTCAAAATGATTTGTACCAACGATGGGCTTGCCGTTAAATTCCACCGTATCAAGAGTACCGTTTGAACCGCCGTTGTTCTTCACTTCATAATGCAGACGGTTTTCTTCAGCTGTCATACAATCATCAAGATTTTCAATAAGAGTTAAATACTCGTCCTCCGCTTCCGCTTGTGCCTGCTGCAAAGCAGCCGAAATAGCCTGTGACATTGCCAATGATATTGCAGCAGCTTCTTCCGGAGTTCTTGCACTTGCAAGTGCCGCCGAAAACTGCTCTTGTATTGTTCTTACTATCAATTCACATTTTTGTGAGAAAAAGTCCGCAAAACTTATTTCTTCGGCTGCACTCGGATAACTGTATGTACCGCCGTACCAATCGCCGTAATTCAGGTAATAATAGGCTTGTGAAACGTCAAAATAGTTTTTCGTCATCAACGTATAACCATCGAGCATTTCCTTGTTGGTTTCCGCATTGTGCATATCCGTAATACCTGTATCGGGATCGGCTTCTTCACCTGCAAGGGAGTATTCAAACGGCGATAGCCAACCGAAAAACGCTGATATTACAACATACACAAGCACAATTGCGAGGATCGGAAGTACCGCAGTCAGCGCACCGCCGCCGATGATGACCGATAATGCTTTCTTTTTCAAAGAGACCTTTGCAAAATTTGACTTTGAGGGTTCATTGTTGTACAACGTTCCCGAAACCGTCTTATTTTCATTCAGAAATAACTCTTTCCGCTTGTTTTTTATCTCCTTTGCCCGTTCCTTTTTGGCATATTCAAGTTTTTCTTCCTGCATTTTACGGCTGTTTCCCAGCCTTGAAATGCCGTGCTGACCGGAATGTTTTTCCTGCTGTTTTTCAGTGATGATCTTTTCATTTTTATCATTGATTTCCTCCTGTCTGCTGTCATTGCCGATACCGAAACGATTGCCGTGATGGGACAGCCTTTCTTTCACACGTTTCTGCTTTTTACCGTCATTCTGAGCAAGTTTTTTCATACGCTTTTTGGCTTCTACAACCGCAAGTGACGTTGAAATATCCATAACATTACCGCTTGTAAAGTCGGAATTATTCACCGCACCTAATTGTGAAACATCTGCGGCAGCCGTCAGCGGAACTGTTTCAGCGGCTGCGGAAGTCATATTTTTTATGTCTTTCCTGTGCTTCTTGTCAAACTCACTGTAAGCCTTTCCCTCACGATATTTCCGTATTTCCCCGCTTTTGTCGGAAATATCCGCTTCGGGACTATCGGAAATTACACTTTCTTCATCAAGATGTTCCACCGGAACATCGGTGATATTTTCAGCAGGCTCAACGTTATCCGTGTTGGTTTCCTGCATTTCCTTTTCGGTTTCACGGATAACCGTTGCCCGGTTCAAACGTATCGCTTCGGCGTTTTTCTGCTCAATATATGCGGCTCTTTTCAGACGTTCAGCCATTTCGGGAGTTATTGCTCTGACGTGATCGGGAATAACAATATCCTCAATGACATCTTCCGGTTTTTCCGCCGCTTTCTTGACTGTTTCTTCCAGATGTTCCACCGGAACATCTGAAAATCTTTCCTGCCTATTTCCATCACCATGTGCAGCCGCAGTGCGGTTAATCTTGATATTTTCGGCGTTTCGTCTTTCGATAAATGCCGCTTTTTTCAACCGTTCTGCCATTTCGGGGTTTGTCGTTTCCGACACATCGGAAAGAACATTTTCGCCTTGGATATGTTCCGTTTTTCTTTGCCGTCCTGAATAAACTTCGTTCCGATACGGCTGTCTGCGTTCCTCTGCCGCAGGAGTTGCCGTTTTATCCTGCGGCAAACTTGATTTAAAACCGCTGCCGCCTGACTTTTGCACATTTTTTACACGATACTTTTTATGCTTCTTTGCATAAAGCACGATCTTTTCGGAATTGGTTTCCTTTCTGCCGTTTGATCCCATAAACATCTGCCTTTCCTTTTTCAGCGGTTTTCATCATCGTGGAGCATTTGTATGGTTTCGGAGAAATTGGTGGTCATAAGGCTGTAAAGTTTCGTGTCCTTGGGGAATTCATCATAAAACGGTATTTTGGTTTTACCGCCGAGTATCAACAGTCCGTGTCCTGCGGGAACATCATTTACAAACTGTATCTCGCTGTCGTTGATGTTCAGAACGTCCTGAAGTTTTGCCGCATCTGTGGGGTTCTGCTTTAAAAGCACGATAAACTCGGAGTTTGCAAGCATATTTCTCGACTTGTAGTCTTTCAGAAGATCGTCCACATTCTGGGTTATGCCCGTCAGAATACCGCCGTACTTTCTCGCACGTTTCCAAAGCATCTGCAAGTAGTCAAGGGAATATTCATCGGCAAAAAGCAAGTGTGCTTCGTCAATGAAAATGTATGTCTTTCTGCCTTTTTCCTTGTTTTCCGCAAGCCTGTTCCAGATATAGTCAAGGATCAGGAGCATACTCTGCGTTTTCAGATTGCCGTTCAGATCACGAATGTCATAGGTGATAAATCTGTTTTTAATATCCACGTTTGTACGGTTATTGAAGTATTTTGCAGAACCGTTGACGTACATATCAATGGTAATTATCAGCTTGTCTTTCATTTCCTGACTGACGTTTTCGGTTTCCTCTTTCATGCACTCAAGAAATGTTCCGAGAGTAGGCATATCCGCAGGATCAAGAGTACGGAGTACACCCGACTTGGCATATGCTTTTTGTACGCATCTGTCAACAAATGATTTTTCCTGTGCATTAAGCGGGTGTTTTGCGTCCATACAACTGATAAAGGAAGTGACAAGCTGACATTTATCCGCAATAATATCCACTTCCGGATCGTCCAGAAGTCGGAAATCAAAATCAAAGATATTGATGTGGTTCTTTGAACCGTTTGAAAAACGCACCACTTCTCCGCCGAAGGCTTCTGCCTGTTTCCAATATTCACGTTCGGGATCAATAACAAGTACATCGGCATTTTCATCGCCGAGTATGATATTGTCAATTTCGGTTTTTACCTTGAAAGATTTACCGCCGCCCGATGCCGCAAGATAAAATCCCGATGGATTGATAAGTCCTGTTACTCGGTCAAACATTATCAGGTTATGGGAAAGTACATTCATACCGTAGTAAACGGAATGTGCCATCTGCACTTCACGAACGTTGAACGGCATAAATATCGCTACCGATTCCGAGGGCATTGTCCGCAGATACTCAAACTTCCGCTGATAACCGCAGGGCAGACAGTCGCACATTCCGTGTTCCTGTTCCCATGCCATTTCGCCCTTTGTGCAGCCTGAACGTTTCAATGTGCTTTCGATAACCTCAACACTCTCGTTTAATTCTTCAAAAGACTTTGCTTTTACAAGTATTTGGGTGTTCACCATAAACAGCTTCTGATCTTTCACGGTTATCTTGTCAAATACCGATACCATTGCATCACGCTGATTTTTGATACGCTGTGGCATTTGTGAGGAGAAATTTCCGTGCTGTGCGGCTTTGACCTCACGTTTTGCCATATCGGTATCAACTGCTGTTATCTGCCGCTGAACCAACTTTCTCGCTTCTGCACTGTCGTAGGTTTCAATATTTGTAGTGACCATAATTTCAACGCCCGTTCCCAACAGTCCAGCAAGAATATCCGATGTTGCCGCCGATGGGTACTCACGGATATACAGAACTTTTGCGTAGGTGTCGTTGAACATAAAGTAATCTTTCTTGAAATCAAAGTAATCGGGAGCGCAGAACAGTTTCTCTCTGCCCTTGGCATAATCTTCTTCCGTAAGATGAGGAACGGGCATATCATCGTGACCGATATAATAGTCTTTGAGCATTTCAATACGCTCCTGTGAAGTCAGCGCACGAAGTCCCGTATTCCCGATACGGTTAAATGTATTTATCGCCGTAATATCAAGCGTTTTGAAACGTCTTGCCGCAGTTTCTTCATCGGGTGCTTTTATGGTGAGCGTTATGTACATATGCTTCTGAACGGCGTTCTGACCTTTCAGGATATTGGCTTCAAGGACTCTTGTATTAAATTCATGACGATAGTCAAAAAGCTCGTCCGCTTTCTGCTTTAAAAGCGTGTCGTTTCTGAATTTCTCCATATTTACACGGCTGTTCCAACAGCATATCTGACAGTCCACGGAATCGTCCGGAATACCGAGAAACTCGATATATCTTTCCAGATACATATACTGCTGTTCCTCGTCCGCCAAATTGAAATTTATATCGTCAAAGGTATAGGCTTTCGAGTACATTTTCTTTCCCAGAAAGAAAATATCGTCCGATAATACTTTCTTATACGGCAAGGTAGAAAGAACACTTTTTGAAACATTTTTCCGTTCCTTTTCGCTATGATCCCTGCGGGTTTTCTCCTTTTTCTTTTTATCGGGTTTATTTGCGGAAAGACGGACCGCATCTCTTTCCCTTGCGGAAAGAGGTGTATCTTCCTCGGAAATATTTTTCCTGTTCTTTTTGCTTTTCATTTTCAGAACGCTTGCGGCAATTCCTGCGGCGGCAATGGGCAAAAGTGCAAAATACGGCAGTTCGTTTTCCTGTCCTGACGGAACGGTTCCGGCGGGGAGTTCTGCCGCCGTTTCGGTGAGCGGAACGGTTTCCGTTGCAGTCGGAACAGTTTCCGTTTCAGTGGGAACTGTCGTTGTCTGTTCGGTAACTGCTGGGAACTCGGTAACATACCCGGTAAATGTTTCGGTCCGGATTTCTTCCGCAGCCGTTGTTTCAATGCCGTTTTCCGACATAGCTTCTGCAATTATGCTTGAAATTATCTCCTCGTTTGTCATTGTCTGATCGGCGGGCGGTTCGGTTTCCGATAATGTTTCATCGGAAACAATACTCTCCGTTTCTGCCGTTACGGAAACTTCCGGAACAGTATCAGCGGCAGTTTCTTCCGCCGGAATTTCCTCGGTTTCCATAACCGTTGATACGGTGGTTTCCGTTACCTCGGCAACAATATTTTCTTCCATATTCTCACGTCCTTACTTAACCTTTAACTGCAATCCGCTGAATGAAAAATATGCTTCATCGGACATATTTGCAATGCGCTGATTTACGGTACAAAGCACTTCACGGTAGATGTTTTCGATGACATCAAATGGTGCGGGACTGAATCCTGTTTCCGCTGAAATTATCACTATTGTTCCTCCGTTTTTTGTTATCTCACTCATGAGCATACAAACAGAGAAAAGCAGATCCTCCACAAAAAGTTCCATTTCCTTTTGTGAACAGCCTGTGCTTACACCGAATCTGTCCATAGTTTTCCGATACACCCAGTCCGCAAGATTATCAAACACAAAACACTTGAAATCCTTGTAATTGACAGGCGTTTGATCCACATCAAAATTACGGATAATATCCCATCTTAGGTCTTTCTGCAATTGGTTTATGATGATGCGTGTCAATACCTTATCGTCCATATCACTGTCGGTACAAAGATACTGCACACGGTCATTATCCGAAAACCGCGACACGGCAAATCTTGACTTGCCGCTCATGGCACTTCCTGTTACAAAAATCATCTTTCCCTTATCCATTGGTTTTTCTTCTCCTTTTTAATAATTTCTTTTCTTCGGCACGTTCTTTTTCAAGCTCCGCAAGCCTGAGTTTCCGCACCTCGTCAAACACTCCGATCTCATCGGGCAGATACTTCATTTTTCTGCGCTGTTCGCCGAAGTAGAAACTTGATACCGTTGCCGCTATTCTTTCAAAGGGCATACCGTTGTATTTCATGAATCCCACCGCCGCAAGCGGCGATACTTCAAAAATCACGATATACACAAGAATATCCGTGGTTACAAATTTGCTCCCGATGAGGAATGTCAATGCCGCAAGAACGATCATTCCGAGCGCACACACGAATTGACGAATGGTAAGTCCAAAGAAAAACTGCTCTCTGTACTCGGTCACGTCCTGCGGAATATCCGCTTTTATCATGGGATAACCTCCTTTTTTATCAAAAAATTTGACAATATATCTTACGATAAATTTCACTTAAAATATTGACATTTTACACTGAATGATGTATAATAATAAAAACGAAAGGAGCGTTTGTTATGCCAAATATTGTTCCCATTTCCGATCTGAGGAATTATTCCTCCGTACTTGATTCCGTTTCGGTAGGCTCGCCTGTTTTTCTTACAAAAAACGGCAGAGGCTGTTATGCAATTATCGACATTTCAGAGCAGGAGGAATACGAGAAAACAAAAGCTGCACTTCGTCTTATGTGTGAACTTGAAAAAGGCAGACAAAGCGGAGAGCAGGACGGTTGGATCAACAGCAGCGAAGTCCGCAGACGTTTTAAGGAGAAAAATCTATGAAATACAAAGTAAAATTTTCTCCCATTGCTTTGCAGGATCTTGATGAAATACACCGTTACATTTCGGATATTCTTTGCGATCCCACTGCTGCGGACAGAATAGTGAACGGAATACTTGACAAAACCGATCTGCTTGCCGATCAGCCCGAAATAGGCGCACGGCTGTTTTTTCCAAGCGGACTTGACAGCGGTTACCGCTACCTGATATTTGAAAATTATCTTGCTTTTTATCGTTTTGTTCCGGATCAAGTTTACATTGACAGAGTCATTTACGGTAAACGCGACTATATGAGAATTTTATTTGAATAATCCTCAACCGTTCAAAGCATGCTTTGTAATTCCACTTGATTTCGCCGCCGTTATTGCAAAGATCACTCATATATACTTTTCAAAATATGTGCGATAACATCAACCGTCCAGCCGTTGCCGATACATTTGTACCTTTGTGTGTTTGAAATTCCCTCGGTGTAATTGTCAGGCAAAGTCTGTAAGCGTTCCGCTTCGATCGGTGTCAGCTTTCTGATTATGTAATCTCCGTCCGGCAAGTCAATTTTGTAAAGACCTGTTTTTGCTCCTTGTCCGCCGCCGTTTGCGGATAATGTCACGGACTTCCCGCGGACGGAATATATTCTCTGTCCCTGACCGCCTTTTCCGTACTCGCCCAGACGTATCGGCTGTGCAACCGCCGTTGCTCCGCCTTTGAATCCCTTGTTTTTTATGAGCGTTGCTTCGCCGTACTTGTAGTACCCTGCCATAAAAGTACGGGATTTTTCGCCGTCACCGTTGAATGTATTGAACGGGATCGGTTCTGCGACCATCGAATCTTTCTGAACCGTAGTAAGACAATTGCTTTTTCCGTCATTTCTGAGTTCAATTGCCTGCACCGTTCCGCCGCTGCATTTAACGTTTCTTTTTCCGCTTTCAATGTATCTTCCCCGCATTGCCGCACCAACAGGAACGGCAATATTGTTTTTGAATCCCGATGTCAAAGCGGGATTTTTCCCGTTTATGTCATATATCCTGTCGCATACAGACGGCTGTTTCAGCATCGGATCTGTTGCATTTCCGCTTTGTGAATTAACGCAGATTGGCTCTGCAACCATACTTCGCTGACTTCTCTGTAAAGTATTCCAAAATACCGCCCCATCATAGCTTGCCGTCATACAGTAACTTTTATCCTGCCAAGAAACACCGCTTTCAAGAATATCTTTCAACATAATATTCCTATCTTCCGGCTGTGTAATATTGGGGATATTCGTCCAGTAGCAGCGTTTTCTCTGCTGTGCTGACACAAGAGCGGAATTTATCATAATAGGCTGCACGCCTAACTGTTCGGAAATATATTCCTTGATATTCTTATGTATTGAATAATTATTCTCGTACAAGAAATACTTGCAGCCGCTTTCTTTTAAAGCTCGAACGTACTGCATAAACAGCTGACCGCCTATGCCGTCCGGTGTAGTTTCACGATTGTTTTTGGCAATTGACCAGTA
>CANQTP010000090.1 GCA_947626755.1 uncultured Clostridia bacterium | reverse complement strand
ATTTTGTATCAGTCTGTGCCTGTTCTTTTTGTGACATCGTTGCTTCAGATTGATTGATTGAATTATGATTATTTAGATTATGATTATTTAGATTATGATTATATAAAGATTTCGCCCTTTTGGAGAAATCAATTTCGTCCTTTTGGAGAAATTGATTTTCCCCTTTTGGAGAAATCAATTTCGCCCTTTCGGAGAAATCAATTTCGCCCTTTTGGAGAAATTGACTATTCATGTTATTATCGGTACATTCCTTTGTCTTCCCTGTTTTTTTGTTTGATTTTTTACTTATTTTTTCACCCTCAGCGATAAGATTTCTAAGAAGTCCTGTATTATTTGTTATCCTGAAATATCTTCTCGGCGGAACTCCTTGCACTTTTGTTTCAATCAAACCTATTTCAACAAGTCTTTTGATTGCTCTTGTCTGTGCTTTTTCTTTAAGCGTGGTACTCTCCCACAAATCATCTATTGTACAGTAAAACCAACCGTCAGACACACTATCAGGCTTTGCGATTGTATAGTATGTGTATTTTGATATGAGAGAAGAATAGATTATGTTTTCATTTATGCCGATTGCATGGCTTAACAGACGATTGAAAGACTGCGTGTTGGCAGGATTCAGCAATTGCAGTATCGGATCTATCTCATAACTCATTATTTATTCCCTCCTTTAATAAAGCACGCTGAAATATCAATGCTTTTCATCAGTCCTCTGATTTCTTTCCTTATCTTGTCCGGTTCAGATATAATCAAGTATTTCTCTAAAAGTTCTTTATCGGTAAGTTTGTCAATCTTGCTGTACATAATTTCCTTTACGCTTTCGCTTATTTCCATTTGTCTGTTGGTTATATCAACTTCTTGAAGCGATTCTGTGAATAAGTCCCCAAATAACAGCTTTGTATCATTACATACGTCAGCCACAATTACCGCTTTTGGAATTACACGATCTGTTTTCATAAGTAACTCCATCATTTTTAGTTCATCTTTTTTCATTTCATTTTTCCTTTCCTGCAAACAAAAAAGGCTTTCAATTTTTTGAAAGCCTTTGAAAACACCAACAACCTACCGATTTTATCCAGTAGGTTGTTGATTTTGTACAATATTCTGTTGTTTGCCTTTCATTTTTTTGGTGTTTCCGTTCGTTCGCAGTCAACATCTATCACAAAAGAAGAAAAGAAACAAATAAAATCATATAATAAGTCATTAAAAGAGAAAAGGAAAACTGAATTTCCCGAAATATATGAGCCATTGGCTATAAATTGTGATCTTCTTTTTTCTGTTTCTAAACAACTACCTTTGACCAAAAATGACAAGCAACGTATTGACGGAATTTTGTCAGGAACAAATAATAGCGGCTTTTTAACAACCCCTGTCAAAAACCTGTTTTTGTTTGATTCATCTGAAGTAAATATTAACGCAGAATTTGATAAAGACAAACTTGTTTTACCTGTATCTTGCTTATCAGATAATGCAGAAATAAAAGTAACCGTATCAAGTGGCGGCAAAAAATATGTATATAGTGATTGGACAATTGACAAGGTTGATCGTCCATCTAATGATTTTTCGTCATTTAAAGCAACATATACCAGCAAATCCGCAAAAAAATGCGAATGGACAGCAGACAGTACTGTTGAAGTTGAAATCACTAATGGTCAATATTCAAATAGTACTCCTTTAGTTCTTAGGTTCAAGGTATGCAATTACAAAGAAAAAAAGTTTATAATTCCGGCAAGTTTTGATTTTGAACAGGTGAAGTAATATGAAACATATTAAACAAATTTGTGCTTTGTTTTTTGCATCAGCCTTTATTGTCTTGAATATGTTTTCTGCAAGTGCTTATGAAAAAGACGAGCATAATAAGATGATGTGTGACGTTTTATTTAAAAATTTTAAAACAATTGAAAATGACAAAGATGTTGCTGATGAAATCAAGGCACTTGAATACGCATCATACCTTGCCATTGATCAATTTAATGGGAACGGGCAAAGTGAGCTGGATTATTTAAAGAATTATGGCGTAAAAGAAATTCCTAAGCTAAGTGAAATTGATTATAGCGGTGGATCATACCACAGACGAGCCACTCATAGAGGGTGGGACGGAGAAATCAATTTATACGAAGGAGCAACCCTTGACAGGTGGATAATTCGTAAAAAAATTCTTATAAATACTGCTGATAAAATATTTGATTTCAAAGGAAATAAGGAAAAAAGGGAAAGTTTTTGTGCTATTATATACTATATTCACATATTGGGCGATAGACTATCCGATAAAAAATATTATGTTAATACTGAGATTATGGAGCTTGGTGGTAGGACTGACGAGTTAGACATTACTAACGAATTGATAAAACATTTTGAAATTCTTTTTAAGGATATAAAAAATACACACAGACACAAGTACCAACACGTAATTTCAAAACTTGAACTATATAATAGTAAAATAAGTGAACTTATGAAAGAATATGAAAAAGACGGGAAAATGTCCGATGAAAACTTTAAACTATATCAAAAGTACGCAGAAGATATAAACGAAGTTTTAAGGGATAATTTGCCGGAAATGTTAAAAAATGAAGATTTTTTCAGTGAAGTTTTCTACAAGTGACAAAAAAATTATCCGATAATCTTTATCGGATAATACATAACTATATAAATATTTTGCAGGAGTATGTCCAAATTTGTCCTTTATTTGTCCTTTAAAGATATGAAAAGTTACTGTAAATTTTGACACAATACAATATTTTAAGGATTTGCAAACTGCGTAGAATAGGGATTTTTCCAAAGTTACATCAAATTAAAAAATGTACTAAAAATAATTCGAATCCCCTTATCTCCACCAGCTTATTGCCTTGGGAACAACGTATCAGCGTTGTTCCCAAGGCTTTTGTTTTTGATTTTGAAAAAGGTCTTTATGCTTTGTAGTTCTTCATAAAGTCGAACTCCTGATCTATGCATTAAAAACATATTGTTATTGTAAGACGGTCTTTGTCATATTCAGCGGAAATACTGCCTTTCATGTTTTCCACAAGAGTTTTGGCAATGGAAAGTCCAAGTCCTGTGGAATTTCTTGCATTTTCCACTGTGTAAAATCTGTCAAATAGCTTTTCGGTCTGGATAGGGGAGAGTCCTTTTGCGGTATTTGAAAAAGTTATCACTCCGCTGTCCGAAAGTATTATTGTCAGATCGCCGTCACTGTATTTTACGGCATTGTTAAGAAGATTTGAAAATATCCTTGCAAGCGAGGAACGGTTAAGAGTTTTTATTATTCTTTTCTCGGAAATGTCAATACGGGGTACTATGCCGCGTTCGGTGAGCGCAGCATAGTATCCCGTTATACTTTCTTCAAGGACTTGATTTACGAAAACTTCTTCCTTTTCGTCCCCGACATTTTCGGAAAGAATTACCGAGTAGGTGAAAAGTTCGTTGGTAAGCTGTTTCATAAGTTCGGTGCGGTCGGCAATTATCCCGATATAACGTTCCGCTTGCGGGGATTTTTCCTCACGTCTGAGAAGTTCCAGATAGCCGCTTATGGCGGTAAGGGGAGTGCGCAGGTCGTGGGAAATATTGGTCACGGCGTTTTTCAGTTCGGAATCGCCCTGTCGGAATTTAAGATGTTCCCTGCGGAGAATTTTAAGCTGCTTGTTTATGCTGTCCGCAAGTTCCCGCATATCCTTATCGCCGCTTGAAATTCCGATAACGGTGTTGGTATCCGTATTTAACCTATCGGCAAATTCTTTGGAAATTTCCTTTGCAGATCTTTTCAGCAGATAAATTTTCACCGAAAGTATTATTACAACAATAAGCAATATCATCAGAACGCCGTAAACCATAATTTTACCTTTTATTTTATATCTTTCTTTTTGAAAATTAACATTCCCGCAATTGTGAAAATAAATGTTGCTGCAATTGATGAAACTATTTGCAGTATCGGCATATTGGGAACATCATTTGCAGTTTCATCATGAAGCATAAGTATTCCCTGACCCGGCGGGAGAATATTCACAAGATCAATATAGATAGTGCGCTGAATACCGCTGATATAATAAGGGTTCGGCTTTGGTTCGGCAAGAGTTATAGCATTGTTTATGAAAACTACTTCTCTTGAAAATTCAGGCTCGCAAAGAGTGTTGTAGCACATACTTGCCAATACTATCATTCCCAGAGCCATAAATATCTGAAAAACTGCTGATACGGAACGGCTTGTAATCATCATACTGAAAAATGTAAATATCGCTGTCAGCGCTGCCGAATAAAGTATTGTAATAAAGAACTGTGAAATAATTGTCACCGCGTCAGCCTGCCACATTCCCAGTTTTGGAATACCCGTTAGACTGGCTAAAAACCATACTGCAAGGAGAATTCCTACGCCCGTAAGGCATGACAGGAAATATGCAAGATACACCGTTCCGCGTTTGTGACCGACAGTCAGTTTGCTGCGGATAGTTCCAAAAGAATATTCCGCACCCATGAACATGGGTATGAACACCGAGAAAAACAAAGCTAAAAACGGTCCGGCATTAAAGTAACAATCTTCGAGAGAAACCGCCTTTCGTTCCGATTCAAGGTAATCTATCCCGTTTTTCATTTGAAATAATGTAAATATGATCATTGCTGCTATACAAAGCAGGAAAATTCCGCTTTTAAAAAGTCTCGACATATTTGCCGAATATAATTTGCTCATTTTTATCACCTCATTTAAGATCTTTTCGCGTAAATATTATAAGTCCGCCTAAAGTAACGGCTAAAGCAAAGATCAGGTATTTTAAAGGATAACTCATATCAAAAAAACTTGAATCATAGACTTCATAAACTTCATATGCAAGAATAAGCGGTATCGCCAAAGATAACGCGATATTTGCGGAAAGAGTGCATATAAATATGATCAATGCCCAGAATGCAAGCAGGAATATAAAACTGCATATTATCATTTTAAATATAGTTTCATATGACATTTCAAATTTTCTTATAAATCCCAGAGATTCAGCTCCGAGAAAAATAATATATTTTACAGCATAGATAGCCGCCGATGCAGACAGGCAGACAATAAGATCGGACAGATATATTTCCTTTTTAGTATATCCGACGGCAATTTTATTGCGTATGGTATTGTATGCAAAATCTTTTCCGACAAAATTTCCTATCAATAACGCCGTAATAAAATAAATGTAATCTGCGCCCTCTGAAAATATACCATCAGTAGGCACATATATCTGAGCATATTTCATATTCTGCACATAATGATAGGTAAAATATAATGAGGTAATTATCATAAACATTGATCCGAACCAAAATATACGGCTTTTAAATAATCTTGCAAAATCTGCTTTGATAAGTTTATTCACATTATACACCTCCTACAAAATTATAATGTCACGTTATTTCAGGTCTTTTCGGCTGAAAGCCGCTGCTCCCGCCGCTGTTAAAACTGCTGTCAGCGACAGGGAATAGGGGGGGAGATACATATTCTTCTTTGCGCTGTAAATTGAATCCCGTATCTGGTTCTGAGGGAGCAGAAGGTTTAAAAATTCATAAATTTTTCTTTCCGTTTCGGTCGGATAATCATCGTTCACTCCGCCCTCATAATGTTCTTCTCTTGTTTCGCCGTTTTCGTCAACAGTGATATATGTTTCATCGGGATAATATGCGGGCTGATTCAATTTATATTCAATTGTCAGCGCGATCATTATCATTGCAAACGACATAAGAACTGCGGCAACAGAGGACGCCGATTTGCTTGAAACAAGCATACACACAACAAGAAATATTGCCGCAAATGCAATAACGTCAAATGAACTTATAAAGATCATTTTTGCAATTTCGGAAGCGGGAGTTTCAAATTTATTTGTAAGACCCGTTCCCTCGCCGAAAAAAAGAACAGCAAACCATATAAAATGGAGTATAAGAGACGCTGCCGAACATACTATAAGATTTGAAAAATATATTGCAAGCCTTGAATGACCTATTGCAAGCTTGTTGCGTATAGTTCCGCATTTGTAATCATTTCCTATAAAACTGCCCATAAAAACCGATATAATGATCCCTACGAATTCGGCGCCTGCAAGTATTAGTCCGTCAGGAACAATATGTTCTTCGGGGAAATCGCGCCTATATATATATTTAGCATAAACAGCATCTACGGCAAGTAAAGTCTGAACAATAACTCCCAGCCGGAATACTTTATTTTTGAACAGTCTTGCAAAATCGGCTTTCAGAAGCTTAGTCATGTTTTGCACCTCCAACGAGGTTTACATAGAAGCTTTCAAGATTTTCGTCGTGTTCTTCCATGGAAAGCACTTCGCATTTATCGTTTGCAAGGGCAAGCGTAAGTTTTGTAAAATTAGGTTTGCCGTAAACATCGGCTGTACTGTCGGAAAGAATCTTATATTCAAGTCCCATACCGTCAAGAGTTCTTGCAAGAATTGACGTATCGGTAACGGTCATTCTTACACATTTTCTGCAAGCGGCTTCAAGTTCTTCCGCGCTCATTTCTTTTACGATACGTCCGCCGTCAATAAATCCGTAATGTGTTGCAAGTCGGGAAAGTTCGTCAAGGATATGGCTTGAAATAAGAACGGTAATTTCACGTTCGCGGTTAAGTTTAAGGATAAGTTCGCGGATCTCAATAATTCCTTGCGGGTCAAGACCGTTTACAGGCTCGTCCAGAACAAGAAAATCGGGGTTTCCGCAAAGAGCGACTGCAATTCCAAGACGCTGTCGCATACCAAGGGAAAAATTCTTTGCTTTCTTTTTGCCTGTGTTTTCAAGCCCCACCAGTTTCAGTATCTCGTCTATACCATCAAAACTCGGCATTCCTAAAATGCGGTATTGCTGCTTCAGATTTTCAACAGCGGTCATATCAAGATAAATTGACGGAGTTTCGACTACTGCGCCCATTCTTCGGCGGGAACGGGAAATATTCTTATTTGAATTTTTAACGCCGTAAAGTTCAAAATCTCCGCTTGTGGGAAGCTGCAAACCGCATATCAGGCGGATAAGAGTAGTTTTGCCCGCGCCGTTTTTCCCGACAAATCCATAGATCGAACCTTTGGGAACATTCATGGTAAGACCGTTCAGAGCCTTGAAATTACGGTAAAATTTGCAAATATTGTTTGTTTTCAGAACATAGTCCAAATAAAAGACCTCCTTTTGTTTACTGAAAACATTATAACAGATAACTGTAAAGAAATCGGTTAAGAAAACAGTAAAGATACGGTTAAGATTTTTTCATTCTGAAACCTATGCCCCATACGGCTTCAATGTAGTCCTTGTCATTTACGGAACGAAGTTTCTTCCGCAGATTGCTGATATGTATTTTCAAAGAACTTTCGGTGCAGTCGGGAGTGTCAAGGCTTATTTTGTCAAGAATAGCCAGTTTTGCAACGACCTGATCGGGATTTTGCATAAGTAATTTTAAAATGGCAAATTCCGTCCGTGTAAGGTGAATTTCGGCACTTTCAACGGTAACGATATGTGTATCGGTGTTCAGGGAAATTTTCCCGTAAGTAAGGATATTTCTGTCGGGGGAATTACTGCGGTTCCGCAATTGAACGGTAATTCTTGCGAGAAGTTCCTGCATATCAAACGGTTTTGTAACATAATCCGCTGCGCCGCCGAGGAGAAGTTCCACCTTATTGGACGGGTCAATTTTAGCGCTTACAACAATTACGGGAATATCCTTTATCTGCGGCAGAAGTTCTTCACCGCTGAGTCCGGGGAGCATAAGGTCAAGCAGGATCAGATCGGGTTTGTTATTTGACAGCATAAGCATTGCTTCCGTTCCCGAATACGCACGGGAAACGGAATATCCTTCAGCGGTAAGGGTTTCCTCCAGAAGATTTCCGATGTGAAGGTCATCGTCGATTATTAATATTTCAGACATAATTTTCTCCTAAACAAAATTTTAATTAAAGTATATCACATCGTTAGAATAATTGCAAGCAAAAAGGCATACAACTTCACGGCAACAGCATTTACTTTTTATGAGCAAAAAGAACAGAAAGTAAGACATCAGGGTTAAGAGAAGCCTTAAATCTCATTCTTTTCTTACTAAGGCGACCATATTTAGCCTGATTTAAGAACTTGTCCACATAGAAAAAATATGGTATAATAAGAAGTATGAGATATACAAGTGATTTAACAGATAGCCAATGGGAACTGATAAAGGAATACTTTCCAGCCGGAAATAAAAGCAAATACGACAAGAGAGAGATGGTGAATGCAGTATTATATCTTGTGAAAACCGGTTGCCAGTGGAGAAATCTGCCAAAGGATTTTCCAAACTGGAAGGCAGTATCCATGTTTTACTACAGAGCCTCAAGAAATGGCGTCTGGGATAAAGTACAGCAAATGTTGGTGAAGAAGGTACGAACATCTAAAGGAAAAAACGAAACGCCAACCTATGCCCTGATCGACTCACAATCAGTAAAAACAGTATCTGCAAGTCAGAACAGAGGATATGACGGAGGAAAAAAACAAAAGGAGTAAAACGTCATATTGTTACTGAGGCAACACCGCATAATATCGTACAAAAGAAAAGCCATTACAAATTCAAAAAAGAACCGCAAAGTTTACCCTGACTTGCTTGCAAAGGCAAACTTAATCAAGCTGTCAGAAATTTTCTGTCAGCCAGATAAAGGTT
>CANQTP010000089.1 GCA_947626755.1 uncultured Clostridia bacterium | reverse complement strand
GTTCTCTCGAACCACTGCGTTCCCGCCGTGAATGCGGGATTCAGGGAATCTATCATAACATACCTTGCCAAAGCCGTGATACGTTCACACCGCATAGGATTTCTCTTATACGGCATGGCGGAAGAGCCTATCTGATTTTTTTCAAAGGGTTCTTCCATTTCTTTGAAATTCTGCAAAATGCGCATATCATTTGCGAATTTCATAGCGGATTGTGCAATTCCGCTGAGAGTTGCAACGATTTGCGAATCCGCCTTGCGGGAATATGTCTGTCCCGAAACGGGGACAACTGCGTCAAAGTCCATTTCTGCGGCGATAAGTTTTTCCAGTTCTTTTACCTTGCGGGTGTCCCCCTCGAAAAGTTCCATGAACGAAGCCTGAGTGCCTGTTGTACCCTTTGAGCCAAGGAGTTTCAGAGTGGAAATACGATAGTCGATCTCGTCCAGATCCATGAGGAGTTCATTTATCCAGAGTGTGGCGCGCTTTCCGACTGTTGTAAGCTGTGCGGGCTGCAAGTGTGTGTATGCAAGGCAGGGCATAGCCTTGTATTTCATTGCAAATCCCGACAGGTTGGAAATAACATTTACAAGTTTTCTCTTGACAATTTTAAGGGCGTCGCGCATGATTATAACGTCCGTGTTGTCGCCCACATAGCAGGAAGTTGCGCCAAGGTGGATAATTCCTTTTGCCTTGGGGCAGGCAAGCCCGTAAGTGTAAACGTGAGCCATTACATCATGGCGGACAAGCTTTTCCCGCTCTGCGGCTGTTTCATAGTCAATATCGGTGATATGCGCTTCCAGTTCGTCGACTTGTTCCTGTGTAACGGGCAGACCAAGCTTCATTTCCGCGCGGGCGAGAGCGACCCAGAGCCGTCTCCAAGTGGTAAATTTCTTATCGGCGGAAAATACATACTGCATTTCCTTGCTTGCGTATCTTGTACAGAACGGTGATTCATAGCTGTTGTGATCCTGCATGGCAAATTTTCCTTTCAAAAATAGAATTTTATATTCTGATATAGATTATACCACATTTTGTTCCGGATTGCAATAGCAAACTGAGGACTATTTGCGGTTTTAGGCAAACAAAAAGGAGCCGCTCGGCTCCTTTTATCAGTATTTACTTTTCGTCTATTGAAATATATGCGGATATGTGGTATAATATCATTTGTCGGACGATGTGAGAAGATGTATCCGCGCTTCACTGTTCTTGATAACATTCAGCAGCGAGGACGCCGATCCCGGATATTCCTCCGAAAGCGAATTTGCCGTTATTATTGAATCATTGCTTTCCTTGGCAGTGTCGCCGTCGTTTACCGCAACACCCTTTGCCGCCGCCAAAGCGTTCGCTTCGCATACCGACATTGCCGCCGACGCCGTTCCCGATGCCGTTACTTCAGGCACGGTGAAGAATCTCGGATCGTTGCGGGAATTTGCGGAATAAACTATCCTGAACATCTTGTACACCGCAAGCATCAGATAGGACGAAACTTCCTTCAATATCGTTGCGCTGCCCGTTTTCTGCACAAGCGAAAACAGCACAGATGCGGAATTTACCACTAATTTTTTGTTGAATGAAGCCATTACTCCGCCTGCTGCGGTTATTTTTTCCCTGCCTGATACGTCCTGCTCGGGAATATCTTCATATGAAATGGTTTTTCCTGCGGGTTCGGGAGAACGTCCCAGAAGATAGTCGCAGGAAACGTTATAATAATCGGCAGTCTTTACAAGAAATTCCAGTCCGCATTCTCTTATACCTTTTTCATAATGAGAAAGCAGAGCCTGCGAAATTCCCAGATCCGAAGCTGCTTTTTTCTGACTGATGCCGCGTTCTTTCCTTAATAAAGTAATAATTCTTGGAAAGTCCGAATTCATCACGTCACCTCCTATATATTTTGAGTTCTACACACAGTAAATTATAACTCATTGCGTACAATTTGTAAATAGGTTTCCGCAAAAAAAGTCGATAAATGTTTTATAAAATTTTTGTTGATATAGCATATAAAAAGGGTAAAATTTAACAAAAATTACAATTCTTATGACCTGAAAGGAGCAATTTTCAAATGAAAGGATACAGACTGAGCATACTCCGCCACGGACTTACCGAAGCCAACGAAAACGGCATCTATATCGGAAAGACCGACTATCCGCTTTCCGAAGAGGGGAGAGAAGCTCTTGAAGATAAGTATGACCATTATGAATACCCGAAAGTACAGCGTGTCTATTCAAGCCCTTTGGAACGCGCCGTACAGTCGGCGGAGATACTTTTCCCCGAAAGGGAGATAGTAATTGTTGACGATCTGCGGGAAATGGATTTCGGCGTTTTCGAGGGAGTTTCCGTGGATCAGCTCGTGGAACTTGACAGCTACAAGAAATGGCTGAAAGGCGGTCTTGACAATCCGCCGCCAAACGGCGAAAGCCTGCGGAGCATGATGACACGCTGCTATTCCGCGCTGAATCTCATGATACTTGATATGATGAAGAACGGCTTTACACATACAGGCGTTGTGACCCATTCGGGAATACTTATGAATATGATGTCCTGCTTCGGTCTGCCGAAAATGAAGCCCATGGAATTCGCCTGCGATCCGGGTGAAGGCTATGAGATACTTGTCAGCGCAATGCTCTGGCAGAACGGAAATACTTTCGAGATCCTCGGAAAGATACCCGGGAACCAATAAGGAGTGAAAAAATTGAAAAACGCAAAGGAATTGAAAAAGCAGGTCTTTTCAAGAATGTCGGGCTGCATAGGCGAACTGTGTACAATGTTCTTCCTTTCCGTGGGAGGGCTGACGCTGTTTGTCCTCGCCTGTCTCATGGCGGAGGAAAAGCTTATCGGCAGCAGGATAGATTCGCTTTACGGCGATAAACTCACAGGCGCACGGCTTGCACTGTTTATAGTCTGCACGGCAGTGTTCGTGCTTCTTGTCGTTGCGGTGACTCCGTTCGTTTACGGCTCAAGCTGGTACAGGATACAGCAGATCAGGGGCAATTCCGTCCATGCACGCAGCATTTTCAGCTGCTATGCTTCGGTTGGAAAGATGTGGCAAGTGCTTCGCCTTAACAGTATGCTTATCCTCGGAATGCTGGGAAGGATACTTCCATATGCGGCTGTTTCTGCGCTGACATTCTGCGCGGCAGGAGCTGTAGACAGAATATCCGACGGGAACACCGCTTACAACATTTCTTTTACCGCGGCTGTACTTATTACAATTGCAATGATAATACTTGCAATGCGTTCAAACAATATCTATGCGGCTGTTCCGTTCCTGTACGCACTTGATCCGAGCCGTTCCCCCTCGGAACTTATTTCCGAAAGCAAAAGGATAATGAAGAAAGATCCGGGATATGTGGGCGAAGTGATGTTCTCGCTTTCGCCGCTGCTGATCCCATGCCTGATAATTTTCCCGATGATATTCATTATCCCGTATATGCAGATGGTCTATGCTGCGGCGGTAAACGAGCTTATAGCCGCAGACGGTTTCGGCGAGCAGGAATCGGACACCATAGATTTGGAAGCTCCTCTTACGGTATGAGTATGGAAAATAACGGCATACAAGCGGAATTTACCGTTGCCGCCGACGGACGAAACTGCGGAGAATTCCTTAAAAGCATGGGCGTTTCAAGGCGGCTCATTTCAAGGCTGAAACGCATTGAATGCGGCATAATGCTGAACGGCAGGCAGATCAGGACCTGCGATGCCGTGTCGGCGGGAGATGTTATTTCCCTGAAAGCTTTTGACGAGGACAGGCTTGAACCGAATCCCGCGCTGAACGTTCCCGTTGTCTATGAGGACGGAGATGTGATAGTTTTCGACAAGCCTGCGGGAATGCCCGTCCACCCTTCCGCGAAACACCATGACGACACATTGGGGAACTGCTTTGCGGCGATGTTCCCGGAACTGACGTTCCGCCCGATAAACAGGCTTGACAAGGACACTTCAGGGCTTTGCGCCGTGGCAAAAAGCGTATTTTCGGCGGGAAAGCTGGGCGGGAACATTTCAAAGATATATCTTGCGGCGGCGGAAGGCGTTCCGATACCTCACGAAACGGACAAGCCTTGTCTGAAATGGTATGCGGACGGCGGGGAATATGTCATAGACGCGCCTGTTGCCCGCGAGCAGGAGTCCGTTATAAAAAGAGTTGTCCGCGCTGACGGCAGAAGCGCAGTCACAAGATATACTATATTAAATAGTATAGGTACACATTCTCTTGTGCGTGTTGTTCCCGAAACAGGAAGAACTCACCAGATACGCGTACATTTTTCTTCCGTGGGACACCCGCTTGCGGGAGATGATCTTTACGGCGGCAGCCTTGAACTCTGTAAAGCTCAGGCGCTTCACTGCTGCGAAACAGAGTTCCGTTCTCCTTCAAGCGGTAAGGTGATACACCTTTACAGCAATATCCGTCCCGACATGGCGGCGATCTTTGACCCAAAATAAAAGGTTACAGCCGTAGGAATTTTGTTACCGTTTTGTAATAATTTCAATTTTGAAAAATTTGGTTTGACAAAACGTTTTGACGGTTTTGCCCCTCCGAAAAGGTTACAATTTGTAACTGTTATTTTCTTACAATTGCTTCGTTTGTTAAATTTCGGAAGTGGTTTTCGACAGGAAAATGCAAAATTTTATATGAAAAGTGCTTCTTATATTATTACAAAAATTGTGCATATCGCTAAAAAAAGTTAATAAAATGTGACATACCGCGGGAAAGTGTTGATTTTTGAAAAAAAAGAGTTATAATATTAATAATGTTACTGTTTTGTAACCTTTTCAAAGAATGCACGGTCGTTTATGACCTTTTCTTAATCGTTATCAAAAAGAAAGGAGTTCTTGATATGAGCATTGATCCGAATAGCTCCGCAAGCATCGAAAGAAAGACAGATGCTTCGGGGAATGTATTCGAGAAGGCAATGGTCGCTGTCGGTTCGTTAGTTACATATATTGCAGTATACGCAGTAAAGAGCGGACGGAAAGCGGCAGTCTGCGCGGTGCGCAAACTCAGGAGCGATGTACGTCCCCTGTTTGCAGAGATAAAGAGAAATTTCCTGCACGGATTCAAGAAGATCGGTCTTGGCGCAATGAAGTGCGCCGATAATTTCTCCGAGTTCAACAGAAGATTTGCCGACAGAATGGCTGAAGTGGGATTCGGCAGAGCAATAGTGCTTCAGTTGTCGGATGTTGCTTCGGCAGTCAGAAACAGCGGAAAGATCGCTGTTACCATCGTGAACCATGCAGTTCCCGTAATGGGTATCGCGCTTCTGATAATGACAGTTTCGGACAAAGCCTCCGCAGATTACGGCGTTACGGTAGCGTATAACGGTCAGGAGCTGGGAGTTGTTTCCGAAGATACCGTTATTGATGAAGCACAGAAAGTGGTTGCGGATCGCACCGACTATTTCGATACCGGAAGCGAAATGTACATGACTGCGGCGCTTTCCATAAAGCCTCTCGGTTCTGCCGATGAAGTTATCGACGAACAGACTCTTGCAGCTGCGATACAGGAACAGATCGAAACTCAGGCTCCCGTTCAGGAAGAACCTGTTCAGGAAGAGGACACGCTGAATGTTTATTCCGAAAGCACCGAGGAAAGTGACGATCGGGTAAGAGCGTATATGGTGACCGTTGACGGCGAATTCGTAGGTGCTGTTGAAGCAAATGACGAGATCGATGAGTACCTCAACGAAATAAAAGATGAATACATGACCGACGACGTTGTGGAAGTTTCCTTTGATAAGGACATTGAGTACACATATGAAAATTATGTTATGCCAAGCCAGATAGTCGATCAGGAAGAGATCATAGATAAGTTCGATTCACTTGTTGCCGAGCCTGTATATTACGAAGTACAGCAGGGCGACAATCCTTGGAACATTGCCGCCGACAATGATATGAGCGTTGAAGATCTTCAGGACTGCTTCATAACATTTGAAGGCGAAAGGATAGACGATATAACAAGCTATTGTCCTGTGGGAGCAACTATCCGGCTCAGCGAGGAAGTTCCCTATCTTGGCGTTATGACAACAAAGGAAGTTACCTATGACGAGACCATCGACTATGAAGTAGTTGAAACGGAAGATCCCGATATGTACAAGGGCGATTCCGCAGTAGACGTTGAAGGCGTTGAAGGCGAAAAGACAGTTACCGCAAATGTTACCTACAAAAACGGTAATATCGTTTCAAGAGAAGTCCTCAGCGAGGAGATCGTTTCCGAGCCTGTTACAGAATATATCAGAGTAGGAACAAGAGAGACAAGAACACCTGTAAGCGAAGGCAGCGGCGGATCAGGCGATTACTTCTGGCCTGTTGACGGCGGTTATATCTCCGCATATCAGGGCGACGGAAGAGGTCATAAGGGCATAGATATTGCAGCACCTTACGGAACTCCTATCTACGCAGCCGAAAGCGGCACGGTAATTGAAGCTGCGGGCGGCTGGAACGGCGGATACGGTAATTGCGTAAAGATCCAGCATGACGATGGAAATATCACGCTTTACGGGCATCAGAGTTCAATTGCTATAGAGTACGGCGATTATGTTGTCAAGGGACAGCTTATCGGTTACGTTGGAAGCACAGGCGATTCATCTGGAAATCATCTCCACTTTGAAGTGCGTTCAAACGGTACTTATCCTAATCCTCTGGATTACGTTTCACAGTATTAAAAATCGTCGGGACTGCTTTCGGGCGGTCCCGATTTTTATGGGTTTTATGATTTCGCTTTTATTTCAGCTTATTTTCACATGATTTACACAAAAAAAGGTTAATATATGAATGTACTCAGATAATTGAGTACTTTCCCCCCAAAAAGTGTGCTTTTATATTCAGACTTATTACCCCTGAGTCTGTACGGTGTAAAAACCATATAAAAGACCCTAACCGAAAGTCGTTTACCCCTACGGCTTTCGGGAAAACCCCCAATAATCCTATATCATAATCTTCGGCTCTGTCTTTTACCCCGGACAGAGCCACTTTTCTTTTTACTATGTAAAAATAAACCCGGCGGAGCGTTTCCGCCGGGGCATTTGACATTACGCCTGAACAGGCTTTTTTACTATTTTCAAAATACTTACTATCGCTGTGCTGAGAACAAGGTTGATCGCTGCTTCAACTATGAAGTTCAGCCCTACAAGTCCTGTTATCATGTAAACGCCGACATTCGTTCCGCCTGCCCACTCCTGGATAGTGCTGTAGAAGAATACCAGACAGCCGAGCAGGAACACTCCCGTGTTTACTACCGGACAAACTATCGCCGCAGCAATTACCGCAACAACAAAATTTACCTTTTCCAGAAGTTTGTAAACTGCCGCTGCCGCAATTCCCGCAAGCACGCCTTTAAGTATGCAGGTTATGATCGTTCCCGGAACGCTTACCGCAAAGAATGCCGCCGCGTCCGTAAGAGCCATGCAGCCGAAAACGAATCCCAGCCACGCTCCCGCTTTCCAGCCGTACATTGCCGCGCCAATTACCATCGGCGCAAGTACAAGCGTTATGCTGAACGGTCCCAGCTTGATGCCTGCCGCTACGGTTTGCAGCACGATCACCAATGCGGTGAGTATGCCCATTACTGCGAGCATACGGGTCTTTTCTCTGATGTTTGACATAAAAATTACCTCCTACTGCTGTTCCTTTAAGGATACAGCGTGATAGGCAATATCCCGTTTCACGCGTTCTTTTTGTAAAGACTGTACAGACCGTCCAGAAGCAGAGTTTCGTCAAGAATGAACTTTTCCCGACAATAAGGAACTATTGAGGACGCAAGCCCGCCTGTTGCGATAACAACGGCGTTTTCCCCCACAACTTCCTTATAGCGGACAGCCATTCCGTCCATCATGCTTGCAGTGCCGATGATACTTCCCGATTTCATGCTGTCAACGGTGTTCGTTCCGATAAGAACGTTGCCCGTAAGTTCGGTGTTGATGTCGGGCAGTGCCGCGGCGGTAGCGGACAGAGCTTTCAGTGAAACTTTCACTCCGGGGATTATGGAGCCGCCCAGAAAGAAGCGGTTCTTGTCGATGGCGGAAATGGTAGTTGCAGTTCCCAGATCAAAGATGATGCAGGGCGGATCGTACTTTTCCATTGCTCCCACAGCTCCGCAGACAAGGTCGGCACCCAGAACAGCAGGGTCGTCTATTTTGATGTTGACGCCCGTTTTTATCCCGGGACCAACGGTTATCACCCGTTTGTCGGTAAGTCTTTTAACGGCGGAATTCAGCACGGGAGTAAGGGGTGTTACAACACTTGAAATGATTGAACCTTCGATAAGAGAAGCGTTCTGACCGTAAAGGGAAAGTATCTCCCCGAACTTTACGGCATACTCGTCCGCCATAAGTGCGGCTTGAGTTGCCACACGGGAGGTAAACAGCAGTTTATCGTTTTCAAAACCGCCGAGAACTATGTTTGTATTTCCTGCATCTACGGTAAAGATCATTTTTCCTGCTCCTTGCTGATATTTCAGATATTGCCGAAACAATTATAAATAATTCTCCGAGGATTTTCAAGCAGAATTGATTATATATCTTTTAATTTTTTGGGAATGGCACAAATTGTGGAACTTGTCATATAAAATTCTCAAAATCTGTTTAAATTTATGCAAAATAACGATATTGAGCATTTTATGAAAAAAAGTCTTGACTTTTATCGGCTTTTGGTGTATCATAAATAAGTCGGTGGAAAACGCCGAAAGTCAGAACGGGAGCTTAGCTCAGCTGGGAGAGCATCTGCCTTACAAGCAGAGGGTCATAGGTTCGAGCCCTATAGTTCCCAC
>CANQTP010000088.1 GCA_947626755.1 uncultured Clostridia bacterium | reverse complement strand
ACCTTTTTTTCATTGTACCACAATTTTTTCAAGAAGTAAATAGCCTGTTTCAAAAATAATTCTATGTTGCGCTTAGACAGTTTAATAAACGAAACAAGGAAAATCGTCCTAACTTTGTTTATCAACGTAAAAAAATGATATACTATAAATAAAGTATCTTTCGCAAATTTTTATCATTTAAGAAAAAACAGCTTCAATCAACGCAAAAAAGCCATTTTCTTAAATTTACGGACGGCAATTCTGACGATAAATAAGCTTTTTTAAGCTGCTGAAACGCTGTCAGAAAACAGCTTCATACAGCTTTGCTTTCTTGCCATAGATGAATGTACATAACGGTCGAGAGTAATTTTTACCGAGCTGTGTCCGAGGATTTCCGAAAGAGTTTTTACATCAATTCCGAGAGAAACACACTTTGTCGCAAACATATGACGGAGTGAGTGAAAGCTGACCTGCGGCAGATCAAGCCGCTTCAAAACGCTTTTAAAACGGTACTGCATTGTACGCGGCTCAACATATCTTGAATTGCCCGAAAGCATAAAGCTGTCGTTGCTGGTTTTCACTTTTATAAGAACGTTTTTCAAAAATTCGGGAATTGGAATTCCACGCAGCGAAGTGCGGCTCTTGGGTGATGTTACAATTATTTTAGTACCTTGACCGTCCCGATTTTTAATCCTCTGCATAGTCCTGCTGACGGTAACAATGCTTTTTTCAAAATCAAAATCAGACCATTTCAAGGCGCAAAGCTCACCTATACGCATACCCGTTGCCGCGGAAAGAAGTATCCCCGCATTGCTGGGAGATATATTTTCCATAAGATTTGAAGTGAGAATATTTTGCTCTGAATTACTCAAAAGCAGCTTGGGGGCAGACTTATCTTTTTTAGGCAGGGACATAAGTTCTGCCTTGTCAACATAGCCGTACTGACGGTGTGCAAACTTTGTAGCAGACTTTATAAGCACAGAAATATCAGAAACATATTTTGCGGACAGACCGCTTTCAAGACGCTCCGCAACAAAGTCATTAAGAGTTTCAGCCGTCAACTTATCATAGGAAATCCCGCCGAGCTTCGATAAAATATGCTTTTCGATTTTCATTAAATAATTGGCGTAAGTCGATTCTTTAACGGTATTTTTCAGACTTTTAAGCCATATATGAATTATCTCTCCGAATTTAAGGCGGCAGACGGGAGCTTCGGTCTGAAGCTGCACACGCTTCTGCACCAGAGATGAACGCACTTCGGCGTATGATTTCCCGTAAACCGAGGAATATTTTGTTTTTCCGTCCGGCTTGAAGCCGTTTTTATAACGTCCCTCCCAGCGTCCGTCCTTGCGCTTGTAAATGTTTTCTCCGCGTCTTGCCATAAAAATATATCCTCCTATTGACGAAAATATTGACGGTAATAAACCGTAAAAGTATCAATTTATTGAAAAAACTATTTAGAAAATACTTGTAAAAGTCTGTTACATCAAGTTCTTTACTGTTAAATCCTGTTGACTTTTTTAAAATTTATGTCGTTTGCATATTGACAAGCCAAAAATATTGTGATAAAATGTGTGTTAAGTTAAATATTACCCTTTCGCAAATGATAAAAATTTGCGAAAGGGTAATATAAAAAATTCAGCAGGAAATTAATCTCCTGCTGAATCTATAGTTATTTTTCCTTCTGACTTTTCTTTCCCCGTCCTGACCCTCTTTTTAGACACAGCCTTTTCCTCCGGCTCATCAAACATATCCGCCTCAATCTTAGGAGGATACTTTCTGAGTATAGCCCTTTCCAGCTCGCACTTATCGGCATATTGAACCTTACGGGCGGATTTTTCCGAAATGGAATAAGCGTCCTCAAAAGAAATACCCCACTTAAAAAATAATTGCAAGCGTGTTTTCATAGGGTGGCAGCCGGTTTTCATAACAACGAAGTGTCCCTTTGGCATAGACTTCAGCTCGTCCACAGTCATCAGCGGACGCTCTATCATCTGCATTGTTCTGCTTGAGCTGCCTTTTTCGCCGGAGGTTTTTGAAACCGTTCCGCTGAGAACAGTCTGACTGCCGAGATTTTTGCTCATGACCTCTGCGGTCTTGCTGTTTGGAGCGAAAGAGCCGAACAGGGTGCATTGACAGTTGTCCACAATAATTTCCGAACCCTCTTTGCCATAAGTCTTTTCAAACTGAGCAAGGGATTGAATAATCGCAACAATGGAAATTCTTCGGGAACGTGAAGCGGAGAATATCATTTCTAACCCGTCTATTTTAGGCAGCGTACCTATCTCATCGGCGTATATCATAACACGCTTGTCAAGCTGCCCGCCCTTTTCATCGGCAACGGTAAGCATTTCGCGGTAGAGCTGCTGAAAAATAAGGGATACCAAAAAATGCTTCGTGGCATCTTCTTCTGGCAGTACCAGATAAATCGCGGACTTGTTATTGCAAAATTCTTCAACATCAATTGAAGTGTCAAAGCATAAAATTTGTTCAAGCTCCGAATCGAGAAAAGCATTCAGCCGAGAGAGTGCTGTGGACATAACGCTGTTCATAGCCTGTTCCGCGGAATTGAGAGCCGCTCCCGCAAACCAACGCGCCTTGTGATCGCCGGGCAGCTTGTCGATCAACATCTGAAACTGGGATTTTCCTTTTGTACCCGACGGCGCAAGCAAATCCTGTATCATTTTAAATACGCTGATTATGTGCCTTTTTTCGGCGGGACAAAATTCCGCGATCAGCATAATTACCGAAGTCAGAAGGCCTTCGGCGGATTCGTAGAAAAAAGCGTTTTGTCCCATATTTGAGGAATCCCCGTCGGCGGAAATAATTGTTTTTGAAGTAATTTTCGCAAACTTTTCCGCTTTCGCTTTGTATTCGAGAATTCCGCTGTCCTTGTACATATCCATATATTTATTCACGAGGTAAAGCATATTGTAACCGCTGCTGCGGGTAGGGTTACGCAAATCAATTACCGCAATTTTATATCCGTAATATTTTTCCGCAATTGTCGCGGTGTTGCGATATAAATCGCCCTTGCTGTCGGTGGTAACAAAACTCATTCCCGCAGCGCAGCAGTATTCAATGTTTGGATAAAGAAAATTCGCGGTTTTACCAACGCCGGATGCGCCGATCATCAAAGTGTGAATATCGTGATCGTCAAGGAGCGCGGTCATTTTCCCGCCTCGCTCGATGCAGCCGACAATTAAACCCTGAGCGTCGGGAAGAGCTTCTCCGTTTCGCCAGAGCTGCGGCTGATATGGAATGTGCTTGTAGGTCGCGGAAATTTCTTTCGGAGTTGCAAACCGAGCAGTGCCGTGCTGACCGTCGCCCACAGGCTTTGTTTTAAATGATTTTAAGGAACCGTTGTCGCCGATCGCAATAATAATTGCAATAACAAGAAAAATTCCGCCGCCGATAACCAGCAGAAGAATTTGCGATGAATTCATAATATCAACCTTTCGTCACATTTTTATTTCAGGAGAAATTTCTTCCGATAATTCTTCACGGTTTTCTTCCGCAAGGAGCTGCTCCGTATGACACCGCAGAGCGCAGTCCGCGCAGTCGAAAAGGACTTTTGAAATATCTTTTATTTCACTTTCAGAAAAAGCATTTTTCCGCAGCATATAATTAACGGAATTTTTTAATTTATTGAATTCGGAAATTTTCGAATTAATCTTGCCCTTGTCCGCGTATGATCTGTATTTTGTTTTCAAGCCGTTTTTAAGCGTTTCAAACATTTCGGCGGCTGCGATATTTTCTACTTTTGAAATTAAATCCGCAGACGCGCTTAAAGAAATTTCCGCAGCGGATAAATAATCTTCCGCTGCGGAAATTGTTTGCACCAAACGGTTTAGCGGCACAGACTTGTACTGCAGATTATCCGCAAGAGATAAATATGTTTCCCTGCGAATATGTGGTACGGCGGGAACAGGTGTAATGCCGTACAACGCTTTTAAATCCTCGTTCCAGTCTTTATTTTTCGGAGCGGCTCTGCCTATTTTCGTATAACCGTTTTCATTTAAAACGTCCCGCAAGCGGTACACCGCGTCAATGCCGCCCACGTCATTATCGGTGCATAAATAAATTTCGGAAATATTTTTATGAGTTTCCAGAGCCTTTAAAACCGCGCTCTCGTAAACGCCGTTCATAGCGATATAATTATGTTCCTGCCAGTTATTTTTATAAAGCGTAATAAAAGAAAGCATATCGATTGGCGCTTCAAAAACAAATAATTCATCGCTGCCGCCGAAGTGAGAAAAGCTGTACCGCGTGTCCGAACCCTCCACCGTCTGACGGAAGGAATCTCCGAATGTCAGCGTGGAGCGTTTGTGTGCCTGACAGGGTTTGCCGTTTTCGTCCGTCCCCACAAAAACAGCGTTGTGATGTTCTTTATCCTCAAAAATTTTGTGCTCATGAGCGAAAAAAGAAATAACATCGGGAGCGATATGCCGATGCTTTGTGAGGTACGCAAAAACTCTGCGCATATCGCTGTTTGCTTCGGGAAGCACAAATTCTTTTTTTATTTTTTCATCGGAAATTTTCTTATTTTCGCATTTATATTCCGGAGTAAAATTACCGCCGAGCAGCTCCAGCATTGCCTCCTGATATGACAAACCGTAATGCTCCCGCAGAAATTTTATTGGACCTCCGCCACGTTGATTTTTGTGGTCGAACCAACGGCTGCCGCTGACCGTAATGCTGTCGTGAGTTCCCGAACCGTCGGTATATATCAGCTTGTAGTCCCGTCCGGCGCGTTTGAGCTGTTCACCGCGGCACTGCAAAAAAAGAACAAGATCAACTTCGGAAGCCCGAAGCTTATCCTGTTCCGAAAAAGGAATAAATGTATTTACAGACATACTCCCTCCAAATTTTTCTCTTTCGCGTTAATAAAAAAATTAAATTGGTAAGTTAGCTTTCTCGGTTCACAGTGAACCTATCCTAAGTCCAGTGGCAGGACAGAATTATCCCTTTGCGTAATTTTATTTTCAAAAAATTAAGGTGGACGGATATAATACATATTTGACGAGTTGCCGCCGCTTTTTCTGTAACGTCGTTCTATTAAAATAAGTCCCGATTTTTCAAGGTCTGCAATCGCTCTTTTTACTGTGCTTTTTGATAATTTTAAATCGGAAGCAATTGTCTGCACGGAGGGAAAACATTTGCCGTCCTTGTCCGCGCGGCTCTGCAAATATAAATAAACCGCAACGGCGCGGTGGGGGATATCGGAATAAAAAATTTTATTGATAAAATTTCACCTCCCGATCGGCGGTTAAATTGTCTTTTACGCCCATCGCCAGCTTTTTGCGGCGTATGGCGTTTTTCAGCTTGCTTTCGGTAATAAATTTGCTGTGAGTATTTTTATTGTAATCATCGGCAACCATTTTTCCGAGGATATTCAAAAGGGAAACCGCAACGTTCCGCACAGCCGACCGTTCATATCCGTCCATATTTTCAAGAAGATTTTTCGCGTATTCGTTCCCCGCGGACGCGGAAATTTCAAGCCAGTCCCGCGCCTTGTCGGTATCCTTTTCAACCTCGCGACCGAATAAATATAATTTTCCCAAAGCGTATGCAGCAAGGGAATTTCCAAGCCTCGCGGACTTTTCAAATAATGTCACTGCTTCATTTTTTTGCATTGGTATTTCACTTTCAATATATAATTTCGCAAGCAAGTACATAGCATAAGGATCATCTTTTTCGGCGGAAATTTTAAAATATTTTTCGGCAAGCTCAAAATTATTTTCATTCAGATATTTTTTACCGATATAATAATCGCTTGATGTTTTTTCTGATATTTTATTGCTTTTATCATTAATTTCAAATTCGGGAGAATTCAAAGTGCAGTTCATATTAAGCACAGTATTTATGGCCGAATTTTTTATAGGTTTAAAAACCGTATTTTTCGCAAGGGGAGGAAACTCTTTTATCGCGCTTGTGTAGGTGAAATATTTTTCACGCTCCAGTTCGCACCATTCGGAATACATTTTCTTTATCGCAGCATTTTCCGCAAGACAGGAAACTATTTCGTCCACAGTCTTTTTCACCTCCGGCTTTAAATATCCGTACTGTTTTTTTTCTTTGGAATTTTTTAATTGGGTATATAATTTCAGTATCAGATTTTCAAGCGCAGGATCTGAAAAATTACCGCTTTGCAGTTCGCCCATAAGAGACTTCATAAGATTATCCGATTCGGAACGCAGTTTATTACGGACGGCGGTTTGTTTCTGGTAAAGGTTTTGAAGTTCTCCGCGATAAATATCATTTGCAAAAACACTGCGAATTTTTTCAATGCCGGCATTGGTCAGAAAACCCTCTTTAGGATTTTGCGAATAAACAACAATATGCACATGAGGGTTATTCTCTTTATCGTGAAAAGCTGCGTACCATTTTAAATTTTTGCGGTCAATTTTCTGCGCTGCGGCAATATCGTCAATGTGACGTTTCACAAGATTTCGCCATGTGGTAAGATTGTTGTAACCGGTTCTTTCAGCGTCCTCGCGGCGCAGGGACACAACATGAGTCCAGACATTTCCCTCATGCATAGCAACCTCGCGGGCTGTTTTTGCAAGGTTTATCGGCGCGTCTGTTTCGGAAAATAATCCGTGGCTTCCAATCCGCACAGCATTGGGACGTGTGCCGAGATAATTCATATATATTTCGCGGTCTGCAAGCAGATCCATGTTGTCGTCAATTATCGCCGAGATACATTCGGAAGCGTTCCGCGAATTATTATCGGCGGAATATTTTTCGTATTCCGGAAGTTTTTTTGAATCGGGAAAATCATTTGTCAGTCTTTCAATAATTTTTTCCTGTTTCTGCGACTGAGGAATATTTTTTTCGGTAAGAGAAACTCCCTCGCGGGTCGCAATATATTTCACATAATTCCCGATATGCGAACGCGCACCGCTTTTCATATATCGGCTTGTAACAATTATTTTCGGCATTTATTCCGACCTCTGATAATTTACCGCTTTTTCAAAATCTATCATGCCGTTGATCCGGCGCACCTCGTCAACGCACATGGCGTGAAGCTCTCCGAGAGTTTCATTGCTGACATCGTTCGCCGCGGCGACCATGTGTGACAGCTTTCCCAGCTCCACGGCAATTTTAAAAAGATTACGGTTTATGCGCTGTTCCGAGCCGTGAACCACAGCGTCCACCGATTCGGTTATCTTCGGGGATAAATAATTAACGTTTTCATTTGCGGATAAGTATCCCAAATAAAATTTTACCGCCTTTTCAATAAATTCGCTTTTGGATCGGCAATTATCCACGCGATATGACTGCTCTACAGCTTCGAGAGTTTCGGGGTACGCCCATAACGGAAATTTTTCTTTATTCTCAAAACCGCTCCGCAACCCCGTTTCAAAAGGCTTGACCACATTTAATTTATCGTTTTGCGACCCCGATTTTTTCTTTTTCTGCATTTTACAACTCCTTTTTTGAAATCCCGTAATTCCATTCCGCGGCGGGCTTTGCCCGTCCGCTGTGTTCGGGGCGACCCCGCCCCTTTAACTTGCATTATTTTCAACACCGAAAACTACCGAAACGGTACTTTTCAAAAACGCGCACAAACGCCCCACAACGGCTCTTTGAAATCGGTCGGGTACTTTCCACGATAACATCTTAAAAGCCGCACACGGGGCGTTACAGCGCGAAACGGGCGGCGCTATTCTCCGAACCTTGAAACGTCGGCGGCAATTACGCCATTTTCACCCGAATTTTTCTTCTTTTTAAGCTTCCGGTCGGACTGCTGCTTAGCGGTCATTTCAATAAAATCCCGCACGTTTTGGGGGACATTTTTCTGATAGAGCTGCTCCGCAAACTTGGCAAGCTCGTCCTCGGCAGAGATATTTTTCTGCTCCATATACATAGTCAGCGCGGAAAGCTTATCCGCGTCCATCGTAATTGTGATCGTATTTTTCATACCGTTCCTCCATATTTTAAAAAAATTTAATCTGAAAATTTTCCTCCGGTTCAAGCTG
The DNA here is from genome assembly GCA_947626755.1 of uncultured Clostridia bacterium. Lineage (GTDB taxonomy): Bacteria > Bacillota > Clostridia > Oscillospirales > Ruminococcaceae > RGIG8773. The sequence goes on along the minus strand of CANQTP010000088.1, from coordinate 1,676 downwards.
ACGGATGGCATCCGCCGCCCGATCAAAGCTTTCAATAAACCTTTCGGGGTTTTCATACCGCCGCATTGTAATTAAATTATCATCGGAAATCGCCCGCCGCAAGGCAGTTTCATACCCCAAAATATTATGGATATGCAGACGTTCAATCTGATTACCGGACAGGTTCGGCAGCTCGCTTTTAAGGTATTGCAGACTGCTGTTACCCTCGATCTGCGTAAGAGAAATTTTTGCGTTTTCTCTAATTTCATCGGGGCGAGCCATATAGTCCGCATCGACTTTCGGCGGAGTTTCCTTATAATAAATTTCGGGGTAAGGCGGCAATGTTTCCTCAATTTTTTCTTTGTAATACATGATGTGATTTCGCACCAAATTCATATTTACCCCGTCCGCAAACGTCGGATCGGAGCCGCCATGTTCGTTAAGCTGATCCCACCTGTCAAATGAATTTTTCAGCGCCGCTTCGTAATCAACGGTATTTTCCTTCCTGCTCATAATGACATCGTCTGCCCCTGCTCAAAGGTCTGCTCCGCTTCGATCATTTCATAAAGTCCGCCGTCGGCAGAGGAGATCATACCGTAACTCGTCATTTGCGAGCCGTTTTTTTCCGAAATATTTTTTCCGAGATAGCCGGTCAGACCGTCCGTAAGAACAGTTCTGTCAAAATCCGGAGGGAGCATTTCCATTAAATATTTTTCGCCGTAATTTTTCAAATCCGTAACATTCGGGTCGTAATCGTAGCGATCCAGTGTCGCGGCAATATTCATTGCTTCGGAGATATTTTCGGGACGCTCTGCATTAAACGCTGCCTTGAATTTCATCATATCATGCCGCGGCATTTCCGACACCGTAACCGCAAATTCATTAAGCAGCCCAATGCTTTCCGCGCCGCGAATTGCGTCGCACCAAAACTGTTCAAGACCGGAATTATAGGACAGCCACACCCAATCCGAAACGGGTTTTCCGAATTTATTTTCCAACTCATTCATGCGTTCCTCAGTCGCAGGAAGCGTAAGAGTTTCAACCAAATCCTCGTTGGGATCATCGCCATCCATTACGGTAACCTCCAGCTTGAACAACCAATTATCCATAGCTTCGGGGAGAACATCATTGTACACAAGCTGCGGTTCGTGGGACGAAGGGATAATATAATAGCCGTCCATAAAAATGCCGCCCTCCCGTTCCTGCATAAGCCTGCCGATTTTATCTCTGTCAAGCAGGTCGTAAACCTCGTCAAGGAGGTCTTTTATTTCATCAAGAAAATCATTTTCAAGCACAATTTCACCGTACTCCGCAGCGTTATTGCAGGGATATATCAGTACTGTTTCAAGACCGTATGTGCGGTTTATTGCTTCGGATATGCTTACGCTTTCATACTGAGAAATAACCGCGCTGTAAGCGAGTTCCTTATATTTATTTTCAAAAACATTTTCCAACCGTTTGGCTAAAAAATCAAGCTCGTCCACGGTCGGCGCGTCCGAAAGGTTTATTGTACGGAGATAATTTGCCGATTCAATTTCCTGCAAAGAGACGGTATATTCCCCGAAAATTCCCGCCTGATCAAGCCGGTCGATAAATTCATATCTGTTCATCGGGAACTCCGAATATTCATATCTGCCCGAATTTTTTCCTGTAATTTTCACGGTCATCATTTGAAAAACCTCCCTTACATACCCATG
>CANQTP010000087.1 GCA_947626755.1 uncultured Clostridia bacterium | reverse complement strand
CAAAAGACATAATACGCGATCTGCGGATCAAGGCAGGTCTGTCGCAGGAAGAACTTGCCGAACAGATTTTTGTTACCGGACAGGCAGTTAGCAGGTGGGAGAACGGCGATACGATCCAGAACGTATATCCCTTGCGTAGAAAAGTATCCTTACAGCGTGATCGGGAGACTCACAGAATGCTTTTATCAGCATTTTTTTCGCTTCTTCGGGATCGTTTCTCATTGAACCGATGGCGGCAAACAAGTCAAGACAATAGTCCAAAGAAGAATTATATGCAGCTGCACCGTTAATAGTGCGAGTTAAATTCAGTTCATTTTCCAGTTCATTAAGCATCTTTCTCATCCTTTCCATAAAGTTGTTCTGCCCGCATTATCAGCCCGTCACACTGACAATGCATAGCAGAGAGGGGAGTTCTTATATATTCACACGATACCGTTTTTAAAAGTATTCAATTTGTATGACGGCGCAGATATAGCACTGCGGTACTGCTAAGTTTCAGTCTGTGAGTAAACGAATGAATTGTGATGCACGTTTAAACAAAGGTACTGCATCAAGACCCGATAGCAAAATTCATCAGTAGAACTGACATAAAAATAGTTGCAATTACACCTTAATTTTTGCTGTTGGTATCGTTCAGAATAAGCTGTGATCCAGAATATCCGATCCTTTTCGCTGTGCGAAGTTTCGGGCAAGGGCGAGCGGAGATGCACACTATCCATGCCATCATCGGACATTAACGCGTTATTTGATTTTCAAGGTACAAAAAGGAATTGGTATATTAAATTGACCCGTAAACAGACATAGTTATCCCGTCCGTTACATGATCAACTTAATATACCAATTCCTTAAATTCCAAATGCGCCTTTCAGCGTAAGTCTATAATATCACATAATTTTTCGTTTGTCAAGGGGTTTTTGAAATTTTTTCAAAAAATTTTTTGGAAGTGAGGGAAACCGCGTACCTGCGACGTTTCGGGCAAATATTTGTTCAAAAGCAGAAAGCTTTTACCATTAATTTCCTTGCTTTGCTATGAGGTATTCTTACTACACATTATAACCGGGTCGGCGAACCGCCGGTTATTTTTGATCAGAACTATCTATTGTGTATACTTGACACATACTTTTTGTATCAAAACTATTGATTTTTAGGTTTGACTGTGGTACAATAAGGATAAAGGGAGTGAGAAGCCATGCCCGAAGCACCTACATATGAATCAGACGTTATAGACAGCATTTCCGATAGTCCGGTAGATCCAAGGTGTGATGCAGCTTGCAAAAAAGTTTTATCCTGCAAGGAATTTGCTGCTCCCATACTAAAATATGTCTGCACCGAGTATGAGGGCATGGAAACATCTGACATCATCGCTCTTATGGAAGACGGAGTAATTTCCGAAATACCCCTTGACCCTGATGCTCCGCAGACAAAACGAACACCTGTTATAGAGCAGTCAAACAGTGAAAGTTCTACTTTAAGAAGCGGAACGCGATTCTTTGACATACGGTTTAATGTAAGAGCACCGAGTGAAGACGGTTACATACAGTTGATAATAAACCTTGAAGCGCAGAATGCCAACAGACCGGGATACAGTATTCTGAAAAGAGCACTGTATTACTGTTCAAGAATGATATCCGACCAGTACGGAACGGTATTCACAGGATCGGATTACGGAAAGATACGCAAAGTTTATTCAATTTGGGTATGTTTACACCCGAATAAAGCATACACCGACACCATTGCACGTTTCAGTGTGAAAAAAGAGATAATTCACGGAGAAACAAGGTTGACAATTGAAGAAGAAAACAACGAGCGAAAAAATTACGACCTTATAAATATGACGATCGTAGGACTGAAAGATTTTGATTCGGCAGCGCAGTCGGAACATCCGCTGATAAGAATGCTGAGTCTTATCTTTACACAGGAACTGACCGCCGGACAGAAAAAGGAACTGCTCGAAAATGATTATAACATACAAATGACCGAGAATGTAGAGGAGGCGTTTGAAGATATGTGTGATTTTAGTGCAGGATTTTATCAAGATGGGCTTAATAAAGGCGTTGAACGTGGTATTGGCATTGGCAGAACTGAGGGCATTGGCATCGGCAGAGCAGAAGGTATTGGTATTGGCAGAGCTGAGGGTATTGGCATTGGTAAACTGGAAGAACAATCCAATACGATCAAAAAGCTGCTCCGTCATAAGCTTGATCCAATACAAATATCTTCACTTCTTGAAATTCCACTTGATGAAGTGGAGAAAGTTCAAAGAAGCATTGCTCAGAACTGATAACCGATTGGATAGAACCGATACATTAATTATAGTATAATTTATTCAAATATTTTATTTAATAAAATTGAAGGCTGATATTATGAAAAAGGCGTATGCTGCAACTTGTATTTGTTTATTAATTTCAATATTGTCAATGGCTTTCTATGGAATTTCAGATAAATATTCAGAAAAATTTGTACCCGCCGTAGTTACACTTTCAAGTGAACAACTCGAAGGTATAACTTATACCGAAGCAACAAAATATGATGACAGCGATTTATGGGAAAACGGTGATGGAACTTATTCATATTCCCAAAACGGATCGGATACAGAAACAGTTTCAACAGTCAATTTCCCGATAGATATAAATATTGCTTCTGCAGAAGAACTTACAAATATAAAAGGTATTGGAATTTCCACAGCCGAAAAAATAATTTCTTATCGTGAAAACAAAAGTTATTTTAGTTCGGTAGATGATCTTCTTAATGTTGACGGGATCGGCGAAAAAACATTGGATAAAATGCGGGAATATATTTATATTTCTCCCGAATTTGAAGAAACGGTCACATCAACAAATATTCCCGAAGAAACTTCCGTAACCGTTTCATCTGATGATGTTCTCTTAATTGAACTTAATTCCGCGACAAAAGAAGAACTTATGCAAATAGACGGAATAGGCGATGTTACTGCTGATGCAATTCTGGAATATGCCAAAACAGTGGGATTCAACGATGTTTCCGATTTGATGAATGTAAAAGGCATAGGAGAAAAGAAACTTGAAAAAATTTCTCCTTATGTTTATGTGGAAAAATAGCTGCACATAATTTCGGAAAAAACTGCCGCAGTTTGAATTCAAACTGCGGCGGTAAAATTTTATCCTCTCATTTTGTAGTCTTTGTCTTGGTCGATGAGTTCTATCATAATGTCGGCATATTTCGGATCAAACTGAGTTCCTCTGCCCTTTACGATCTCCGACCTGACTTTTTCCTGCGGCAGAATGTCACGGTAACTTCTGGTAGAAGTCATTGCATCGTAAGCGTCGGCAACGCAGATTATGCGCGAAAACTCGGGGATCTCCTCGCCTTTTATGCCGTCGGGATAACCCTTGCCGTCATAGCGTTCATGATGCCATCTTGCGCCCTTTTCAATGCCGGGCATTTCGGTAATGTCTTTCAGGATCTTTGCGCCTATGATCGGATGCTGCTTTATCAGAGCAAATTCTTCATCGGTGAGTCTTGACGTTTTGTTTATCACCGTATCGGGAATGCCTATTTTTCCAATATCATGCAAAAGTCCCACAAAGTAAATATCATTCTGATCTGCTTCGCTCATGCCTGCTTTTTCGGCTATCATACGCGCATAAGACGCTACACGTTCGGAATGACCGTTGGTGTATTTGTCTTTCGCTTCAACTGCTTTTGCAAGAGAAAGCACCGTTTCTCTTGAAAGCCGCTCCATGCGTTCCTGACGTTCCTGCGCATACTTTGTCTGGCGTTTTACCTCTTTTGCAAGACTTGTCTGCAAACGGTGAAGTTCCAGCATTCTTCCGACTCTCTGAAGCATAATATCGGGAATGAACGGCTTCCTTATAAAGTCCATTGCTCCTGCTTTAAAGCCTTCTGTTTCCGCATTCTGGTCGTCGTCCGCCGTAAGGAATATTACGGGAATATCCTTAAGTTTGCTGTCGGCTTTCAGCTTCCTGATAACGTCAAATCCGTCCTCATCGGGCATATGAATGTCAAGCAGTATAAGATCAATATGCTTTCCGCCCGACAAAAGCATTTCCATGGCTTCTTTTCCCGAAGCAGCCGTTTCAACAAGATATTTTTTATTAAGCAGTTTCTGAGCAACTTTGCGGTTCATGGGATCGTCGTCCACAACAAGGATAGTGGGAATGGTATCTTCGGCAGTTTCCTCGGCTGTATTTTCATCGGCACTTTCACCGTTTAACGCCGCACCGATCTTTTCGGTAATATCCTTGTAGTTTTCCATGAAGCTGCGGTGATTTTCCTCGATAAATTTTTCATCGTCCGTCTTTGCTGCATTTTCAAGTGCTTTTGCCTGCTCGGACAGATCTGCCGCGCCGATGGACAATGCAGTGTTTTTAACTGCATGGACAAGTATACGATAATTTTTCAGATCTTTTTCTTTATAGAATTTTTCTATCTCATCAAGCTTTGCTTCCGTGCGGAATGTCTCCACCATATCGGCGTATAATTCCTTATCCCCGCCGCAATAGGTCATTCCCTTTTCAATATCAAGGAAGCTGCAATTATCGGGGAAACTGCTGTTTGCCTGCGGAGCAGGAGTTTCCGCTTTTTCGGCTGCGGGTCTATCGTTTTTCTGCTCGGTGTCCGTGTTTTTCCGTACTTCCGTAAAGCGGTATGAAACAAGATCTTCGGGAAGATGCTTTTTAAGTTCATCTTCCAACTTATCCGCAACGATGGGTTTTGAAATATATCCTTCAAATCCGTAGGAAAGATAATTGTCCCTTGCTCCCGTGACTGCATTTGCAGTCATGGCAATAACTGCTGTTTCATTTCCTATAAGATCATTGCTGCGGAGCTGTTCAAAAGTTTCAATTCCGTCCATATCGGGCATCATGTGATCCATGAAAATTATATGGTACTTGTTTTTCTTTGCAAGTTCAATACATTTTTTTCCGCTGAGAGCCGTATCGGGAACGATACCATTCCTTTTGAGAAGTCCCGCGGCAACTTTCAGATTCATTTTATTATCATCAACCACAAGGATCCGCGCATCGAGAGCGTAGATATAACGCTCGGGCGCATTTCTTTTAGCTCCTGCACGATGGTGTATATCAAACTGACCAAGTTTTTCCTGACCTATGCGTTTCTGATGAAGAACGAAGCTGAATGTAGAACCCTGCCCGTAAACGCTCTTGACATCAAGCTTACTGTCCATCATCAGAAGCAGATTATGGGTGATCGGGATCCCATGACCTGTTCCCTCAACATTTCTGTTTTTCTGTTCGTCAATTCTCTGGAAAGAATCGAAAAGTTTTGACATATCTTCCTCATGAATACCGATACCCGTATCACTTACATCAATATAAAGCGTAACATCGTCAGTTTCTTCATTTATTCCGTTTTGCTTTACCGTGAAGCGTACCGCGCCTTTTTCGGTGTATTTTACCGCATTTGTCAGAAGGTTTGTAATTATCTGCTTTATGCGTATATCATCGCCGTACATACAAGCGGGGATCTCGGGATCAATGTCAAGCTCAAAAGCAAGTCCCTTTTCCGCGGCTCTTTCGAAAATAATATTTACAAGATCGCTTATCATTGAAGCTGTATCATACTTTACGGGGATTATTTCTATCTTGCCGTCCTCGATCCTTGAAAAATCAAGTATCTCGTTTATAAGCGCAAGAAGCGTGTTTCCCGCGCTGCTGATATTAATACTAATCCCTAATTAAAGTGTAGACAAAAAATCAGCACAAAAACACATATATGCAAGTTTTTGCTTGATTTTTTGTACACTTTTTAATTGGGGATTAGTATAAGAGCATATTCCTCAATGGCGTCGCTCTGATTTTCGCGGAGTATCATTTCATTCATGCCGAGAATAGCATTTATAGGCGTGCGGATCTCATGGCTCATTCTTGCAAGGAAACCGGATTTTGCCTTGTCGGCAGCAGCGGCGGAAGCTGCTTTTTTCAGATCAGCGTTTGCTTTTATCTGCCGTTTCATCATGTGTTTGATAAGAGTGTTTATCGCAATTATACATATACTGAAAAGCACTATGTACAGCATTGCATACGGAACGATTCCGCCGTACATCTTCCATGTGTCCTTTAACACAACAATGCTGAAATCCGACAATTCATCATTTAAAACCAGACACATACGCAATTTGCCGTCATAATCCCTTATGGGTTTTATGATATTTTTACTGTTGGTGTAAACATCATAGTACGGCAGACTGCTGATATTTACAAAATTGTCGTTATAAACGCGATAATCGGGGTTAGGGTGATCTATTACCTGTCCGTCCTTGTCCACAAGGAATGCATATCCGTCCTGTGCCTGATTGCTGCTGATTATATTTGTAAGAACATCAAGATAGAAGTCCACCGCAAACACGCCGAGAAATTGTTTTCCGTTGCCTGTATAGACAGCTTTTGAAAATGTAATGCAGTACTCGCCTGTACGGGCATCGTAATAAGGTTCGGTTATGTTGTAATCGTCGGCTGCAAGGGCATCAATGTACCATTGACGCTCTTCTTCAACATAATCCTCCGCAGGGACCCGGCCGTTATTCATTACCATTGGGTGACCGTGCTTAAATTCGGGATTTGCAATATAAGTAGCGGAAATTCCCTTATAATGGCGGGTAATTTCATCAAGATATTTTACCATGCCTTCATAATCGTTGAGCATTTCGGGATTTGCGGATATGGAATTTACAAACATATTCATAATGCTTTCCTGCTCGGTGACCCGGTTGTTTATCTGATAGCTGTATTCCCCAGCTTCTTCAAGCATTTTGGAACTTGCGCTTCTTATGTAAAGATGAGAACAAAGGAAGATCGTGGTAAACATTGTAACTAAAAGCATTATGATAATAAGCGTTCTGAAAAAATGCTGTCCTCTGTCGGAAAGATCCTTATGCTTCTTTTCGGACTTGGTTTCCGCGTTTTTTTCGTTTCTTGTGGAAACAATATCGGAATAATACAGGATATTATCCATCATTTCGCCGAGATTGGAAGCTTCAAGGCGGATCATATCCAACGAGCCTTCATCAACACCGTTTTCTTTTATGGAATCGGCATATTCGGCTATCTTATTCAAAGGCTTGCGGAATTTGTCGGACATTCTTGAAATGAATTTATTCTTTGTATTTAACGCATCTTCGGCGCGGCAGCGTTCTCTGTAGCCCATTACATAGAACACGGAGATTACGGCAACAAGAGCAATTATTATAACGGAGTTAAGGATAAACTGCGCATAGGAGTCCTTGTAAAGTTCAAAGCGGCTGATCTTCAGAAGCAGATACCAGTCGTTTTCCGTACAAGTTCCGAAAATTATTCCACCGTCATTGCTTTCTGTAACGGCAGGTCCGGAATATGAAGAAACAAGCAGGAATGCTTCCCTATAATCTGCAAACTGCTCGAAAATTTTTTCACCGACCACAGATTCATCGGTGTAACCGGCAATGGTTCCGTCGCTGTTTACGATCATAGCGTCGCCGTAATTTTCGCCGCTCATTTTGGGAATATATGATTGAATGTCATTCATATTGTAGTCCATACCGAGCAGGAATTTGCCGCCGTCAAATGAAGCCGCTGCAGTAAAGCACATTCCGTCCGTCCACGCATCTTCAAACCGATGAGATATACTCTTCGTCTCTGGGAGCGGACATAAGCGCCTTGTACCAGTTTCTGTCCTGAAGAACATAATCCTCAGGCATCTCCATATCGGAGATAAGTACACGTCCGTCGGGAGTCACGCAGAAGATATTCAGGCAATTCCTGCCTGTGGAAGCGATCTCCTTTTTCTTTTCTTCCGAAAGGAACTTGCGCAGATCCTCTTCGGTGTAACCGGGTTCCATCAGAGCTGACAGACGATTCCCTATTTTGTTAAGTGAATCTGTACAAACGTCAAGACGGTTCTGGAGATTGGCTGCGATCAGTTCGATCCTCATACTTCCAAGTTCCTCTATCTGATCGCTGTTTACCTTTGTCATAATAAAAAGATTGACGATCAGAGCGGCGATGACCGTGACTGCTATGAGCGAGATCGGCAGATACAACGGTTTTTCAGAGCGTTTCTTCATTATATTTTCCTCCTATCGGTATCCGGAAAAGCAATAATAAGTCAAATGCCATTATACCACATTTTGTCTGATATTTCAAGATATTTTTTTTAAAATCTGTATTTTTTGTCTGTCAGCATTGTCTGTATGACGGCTGACAATGCTGACAGCACGATCTTGTTGTTTAGCTCCTTTGAATTTTTTCAAAAACAAGCTTGTAATTATCATTTTAAGAATTTTTAGTTTTTTCTTTGCGTTATATTTTATATGATATTTGAAACAATGCACGAGGGGAATTTGCGAAAAGACAAACTTGCAGAGAATTTATAAATAAAAAAATTGATCCCTGTCAGATATTTCCGACAGGGATATGACTTTATCTTGCTTTGCAGTTTGTGTCAAATTCGGGATTGAAAGCGTAGAAATTCTTTGCGTTCAGATTATCCTGAGCAATGCGCAGTCCCTCGCCGAAGCGCTGGAAGTGAACGATCTCTCTTTCTCTCAGGAATTTTATCGGATCGAGAACATCCGGATCATCGGTAAGACGGATAATATTGTCATAGGTGGTGCGGGCTTTCTGCTCTGCTGCAAGATCCTCCGTAAGATCGGTGATGATGTCGCCTTTGGACTGGAAATATGCCGCTGTGAACGGAGTTCCCGAAGCTGCAACGGGATAGATACCGGTAGTATGGTCAACGAAATAAGTGTCAAAACCGCTTGCTTTGATCTCCTCTGGAGTAAGTCCCTTTGTAAGCTGATAAAGTATTGCGGACACCATTTCGAGATGTGCAAGTTCTTCCGTTCCGATGTCGGTAAGAAGTCCTTTTATCTGAGCATAGGGCGCGGTGTACCTTTGATTGAGGTAACGCAGTGATGCGGCAAGTTCTCCATCAGGACCGCCCAGCTGACTGATAATTATCTGTGCAAGCTTAGGGTTCGGATTTTTAATATTAACAGGATACTGTAATTTTTTCTCATATGCCCACATATCAATTTGCACTCCTTTCCCAAGGCCATGGATCATCGACCCAGTTGAAACAGTTTCCGCCGTTGAAATCTTTTGCGGTTATCGGACCGTACTTTTCGGTATAAGTTTCATAAGCAGATCTTCTTGCTTCGTTGTATTTCTGAAAAAGCGCAAGAGCGTTTGTATCAGTAGGATGAGTGTCAAGATAGAGATCCAGTTCATAGAGATAAAAATCATACATCTGGATAGCGCGCAAAATGTTATTTCCGGACATTGTTATTTACCTCCTCGCAGGAAAACGGCAGATACAATCCGGGGAAAACAGTTCCCCGCTCAAATGCCGTATTTTCGGAATAGACAGTTTCCCACTGCTGGAACGGCACATATGCCATTCCGATAGGAGTTTCTGCCGGAAACGGTGTTTTATTTTCTCTGCTGTACACAGAGTTACATTTTAAATTCATAGAATACTCCTTTCCAAGCACAAGGCTTTATACATATTATGTAAGATCAGCCTTTTCAGTCACAGATAATTTTTTACAATTATTGTTAAAAATGTATCTTAATATTAAATTTTTGATAAATGCTTGACAAGGAGCAGCTTTTGTGGTAAAATTAATAAGTAATTTAGCCGCTGTGGTGGAATAGGCAGACACAAGGGACTTAAAATCCCTCGCTGGCGACAGCGTACCGGTTCAAGTCCGGTTAGCGGCACCATCTTTGTATAGGAAAAAAGATATTTCGCTCTCAAATGGCTTAGATAGGCGGTTTGAGGGCAATTCTTTTGTCA
>CANQTP010000086.1 GCA_947626755.1 uncultured Clostridia bacterium | reverse complement strand
AATAACTGCTGTAAAAATCTGTCATAAACAAAATTTGACAAGTCGGTGTTTTTATGATATAATCATACCGTTGGGTATTATTCGACAAATCGATATTTGTATGTGTGACAGGGAGTGACAAGAAGCCATGCCTGTTAACATAAAAATGGAGGAACAATGTGAATGGAAATAATCAAGTTTGATGAAAATCATTTAGAGTCTGTATCTGTACTATTTACAAGAAATTACATGAAGTTAAGAGAAAAGCAGAATATTCTTCCTGAAAAATATACAAATAAGGAAACGATTTTTGAATTACTACATGGTTTATACACAAAATCTACAGGATTCGTTGCTATAGACAATAATGATGTAATAGGATATCTGATTGGAATACCGATTCAAAATTTTAAAGGTTCTCAGAAAGGGATTTATTGTCCTGAATGGGCGCACACAGTTATAAGTAAGGATAAGGCGAAAGTATATCAGAAACTATATGATATTGCAGCAGGAACATGGGTTGAAAATGGATATCTTAATCATGCGATATCTATATTGGCGCATGATGATGAAACAATGAATATCTTGTCGTGGAACGGATTTGGAATACATGTAGTTGATGCCGTTCGTGATTTGAATTTATTGTCGGGTAAAATTAATAATGATATAGAGATTAGAAAATATAAAAAGGAGGACATAGGAGAGATTCTGGATTTATTTCTTGAATATAAAAGGTATATGGCTTCTTCACCTATTTTCTTGCCATTTTTACATGTCGAAACTGCAGAGGATGTAAACCAATGGTTAGAAGATTCCAATAATACGATATGGTTAGCTATACATAAAGAAAAAATTATTTCTATGATGGAAGTAAGCTATAAAAAATCTAATGATGCACAGATTTTAGCTGATAGTGATACCGTTAGCATTGGTATTACATATACAAAATACCAATTTAGAGGAATCGGTATTACGAAGGCATTACTTCATTCAGCGATTAGTGAAGCTTCATTAAATGGCTATAAAAGATGTGCTGTAGTTTTTGAATCACAAAATAGTTATGGAAGAAGCTTTTGGCTAAAGTACTTTAAACCTGTTTGCTTTTCTTTGGTACGGAAAGTTGATGATAGGATTACTTGGGCAAATCAAAACAGAAGGATTCAAGAAATGGATTAGAGAGGTATGCAAGATACGGGCATGAAATGTACAAATTCTAATTTGTAGAGCAGTCGCAAAATTTTCATAGACGAAAGATACATTTCACGTTTAGACGGTATAGTGTAAAATGTCGAATGTTCGACAAATCGAGAGTTGTGGAGAAGGATTCTATGGACTGTATATTCTGTAAAATTATAGCCGGACATATACCATGTTTGAAAGTGTATGAAGATGAGCATACATTGGTAATTATGGATATTGCAAGAGATGTGGACGGACATATGCTTGCTATTCCTAAAAAACATATTGATAACATTCTCGATTGCGATTTTGACAGCCTTAGCCATTTGATGATTGCGGTAAAAAAGGTTTCAAACCACTGCATTGATAACTGCCATTATGACGGCATAAATCTTCTGAATGCGAGCGGTAAAAGTGCAGGTCAGTCTGTTTGTCATTTTCACATTCATATTATTCCAAGAAAAACGAATGACGGGATCGATGCATGGCCTAAGTTCGATGGAGCAAAAAATGAAGTGTCTACAATCTGGGAAAAGCTAAAATTATAGTTTCCCGTTTATCTGGTAATCATTGCACGGTTATGATACTCTGGAAACACAAAGTGGGGAGTACAATGAAAACGCTCATATTGAATGGGTCGCCAAGAGCAAATGGAGACACTGCATTACTTGTTGAAAAACTGGTAAATGCGCTGGAGGGCGAAAGTCATATTGTAAACGCATATAGATGTAATATCTCGCCATGCGTGGATTGCAGATTTTGCCGGAAAAATTACGGCTGCGCGATTCACGATGAAATGCAGGAGGTATATTCGTATATCCAGATATGCGACAATATCGTAATAGCTTCCCCCATTTATTTTTCAGAATTAACAGGCCGATTATTGGATGTAGGGAGCAGATTACAGAGATATTTTTGCGCCCGTTTCTTTAGGAATGAGACACCTATTCCAAAATCAAAAAAGGGAGCCGTTATACTTGTGGGCGGCGGAGACGGACATATAGAAAAACCATATGAAACAGCCTGTACTTTGCTGCATCATATGAACTGTTATAATATTCATGATGTTGTGTACAGCCACAATACGAATGAAAGATCCGCCGTTCAAGACGAAAAAGTCCTTTGTGGAATAAACAGCATTGCACGGTTTTTAGCAGTTAATAGTTATCGATTATGAATACGCTAATCGTATCAAACTCAGCAGGAACATTGAACAATAGATTTCAATTTATATAACTATAACAAAAGCATTGAGAAACCAAGGAACATACTTCCATACAATCGTAGATCACCTTTTGATAGTAAAAACATCATATCTTAAAGTAAAATATATTTGCGTGATATTTAATCAAAATTGACTATTATCAAAATATAAAAACCGACCTTGCACAAAGTCGGTTTGCTAAAAATTTATATAGGAGTATGTCATAATTGTTGTCCGCTATTTGTCCGCTAAAGTTACAAAAACTTGCGAAAAAGCAGAATAATTTAATTGTTGTATCTTATTGTAATTTGGCTTGTTTACGTCGTTTGAAGCACTTTTTGATAACTTGCAAAAAGGCATTTGCTCAATTCGATTCCCGTACGGGTCACCAAACAGAACAAATCCGAACCATATAAAAGATTCGGATCTGTTTGTATATTACCCCAATAAGCCGGTTTTCGGCTTGATAATAAACCGGTAATATTTCCCGTCTGCATTTATATAATGCGGACGGGATTTAATACAATGCCAACAACTTAAGCGTAATTATCAATCAGCCTGCAAAAAATCAAATAGAATATTTAGGACAAAATACCTTGCGCTGATGAGAAAATTCAGGACGAGGAGCAGACCTGCCTTTAATGACCGGAACAGGTTGATTTAGACATAACAATGTAAGCTGCCGACAAATATCAAGTATCTTTACTGCAAACAGGAGCATTGCAGACAATCGATATTTGAAGTAGCCGATCATAAGATTTACATTTGCTCTGTATTGATATTTGCATTCTGATTTACTTGATAACAGTTTTCTGTTCACTGTTGCTGACATAGCAGCAATGCAGTTTAATATGAACATCATAGCATAATATTCCTGCAAAACAGCAATCGGAGAACGCCCTGCAAATTTCTCTATCAGCAACTTGTTTTTCAGAGTATCGTAAGTTGTTTCGATACCCCAGCGAAGAAAGTAAAGTTCAAGAAAATCATTTGCATTGAATTCATTCTCAGAAAGATTTGTTATCAGTGTTTCAACTTCACCGGAATTTAGAATTACTCGCACAACACGGACTGAATATGTATCAGTTTTAGTTGATACAGTAATTCTGAAATCATTTGACGGATTTTCTTTTACGCCTTTGAAGCACGAAGCTTGAAGACGCATCAGATATTTGCAGCCCATTCCGGTAAGTGCAGCGATCATATCTCTGGAAGGATAACCACGATCAAAAATGACAATATCTTTTTCATCGCAAATATTTGAAAAATAGGCAAGGTTTTTCTTAGCATATTCTCTCTCACAGACGCCGATTGAACCTATCTGAGCATCTATCACATAATGTGAGATCACATCATACAGCAGTGAGATCTCAGCATTTGTTTTATTCTCAGGAGAATTATTTCTGGGCAGAAATACATCTTTGTTCTCCTTTGTTTTATCCAGTCAGAGTTTCGAACCATCTATTGCAAAAATACGATATCCCTTATGCCGTTTGATCTTATTCTTGCTCAGAACCATATCTCTTGTCATAAGGAACAGTTCCTTGAATGCATTAGGCAGAATATTCTTACGAGCTTTGAAAAACGCCTGTTTTGTAACAGAATCTGTATCCGCATCAAGAACATTTGCAAAGAAATCATCAAGCTCTATTTGCATTGTTCTTGTAAGGAAATTCAGAATAAGAACGATCATAACAGGAAAAGTCAGTTTTCTGTTTCTTGTAAATGCGGTTTGCTTAGTTATGTTTATGCTGCGATAGTCATTAGAATTGATAAGCTCAGATGCCTTGCGAGTGATCTGATAAAAGAACTGGTTCATGTTTCCAACCTCCGAAATAGTAAAATCTACTATTTCGATTTTGTCGGCTTTTTCAATTTGTCAATTTGCTTTTTTTACAAACTTACAATTCCTTTTTTGTGCATTATTTCCTTTGAAATCATATTTGATTTCTTTCGTGATGTATTTGCCAATTACGCTTAAGTTGTTGGCATTGGATTTGAATATAATACCAATATAAACCTTGTAAAAATATTAAAACTTTTGCAAACAAACGAATAATAAAATTATTTATATTATTCTGCCTTTTAAATATAAAAACTTAGCAAAATATTGAGTCAAGCTTTTCTTCCAATGTGCCGTCCTTTGCAAGCGGAAGCGCGTCACACCTGCGGAGATGATGTTTTTCGATAAGTTCCCCGCCGTCAAATCCAAGAATGAAATGCAGCGCTATCTGATAAATTATCTCCGTTGGCGCAAGTCCGTATACCTGATTTTCAAAAATGTGCCGTAAACGTTTTTCTTCATCGGGAAATGCTTTTTTCATGCCGTCACTGTTGAACAGCCGTTTGACAATTTCCGAAATATACAGTCCCGATTTCATGTACAAGTCGGCAAAAGTCTTGAACGGATCATCAAAACAGCCGGGATTTTCCTGTTCTAAAAGATCCGCCATCTGCTTTACAATGCGTTTTGGCGTGAATATCTGATTTGTTTTCTGCGGCGGGATATAGTCGAAAATATCTTCGGAATGTGCGCTGTCAAAATAATTTCCCAGCTTTTTGCGAAGCGCAAGAAATTCCTTGATGGAATCATCAAATACCACGGGATCAAATAATTTGCCGGGGTAATGCTTTTCCTCGCCGGTATCTTTGTCGGTATAAGAGCCGCCGTCACGCAGAAAACGGAATTGCTCCGTCGTTATGCTTGTAACTTCATAGAAAACATTATCGGGTATTATACTGTCAAATGTTGAAAGTGTGGTCTCGTCATTTCCGTATGCCATAAGGAATGACGGGATCGTCCTTGCAAAGCCTCGGAGATGTTCGCGGACCGATCCTTCAATGCTCTCCATTTTATTTTCACGCTTTTTGGTCTCCACCGTTTTTACGACTTCTTCACAAAGAACAGGCACGGCTTCTTCCAATGCGCTGCTGACGCGTTCCTTGAAATTATCGGCGGCTTCCTTTATTAAAGTGTCAAATTGTTTGTTGACTTCGGCGGCGGTCTGCCCTGTTTCGGTAAGATTTGAAAGCGCGTCCTGCCGCTGTGCTTCCAGCGTTTTCTTCTGTATGGAATAATCGCCGTATTCACGGGTAACGAGCTTGTCTGCCTTTTGTTCAAGCTGTTTCTGAAGCTTCTGCACGTCCCGTTTTTTCAGATCATCGCCGTAAGTTTTGTTTGTTACCTGAATGACAGGTTCGGCAATCTCTTTGCGGAATATTTCCTGCAAATGCGCTATCTGCTGTTCTTCCGTTGATACGGCGGAAAGTATTTCTTCCGTCTTTTGTTCCAGAGTTTCGGAAATGTCGCTGTAGATCTTTTCGCCGAAAATGTCATTTGCCGTGCCGATGACAAATTCATCGGAAAGTTCCACTTCGCCCTCATCATTTACCGAAAGATCCTCCGGTACGTCCGCAAGATCCCCCTCAGGAGCATTTGGCAGCGAATTGATTATATCGATTACCTCTTGCGGCGCATTGAAAATATTTGCAATATTCTGAAACAGGAAATTTGACATAAAGCCGCGGCGGACAACTTCCAGAGAGCGTATTTTCCGTGGGATTGAAAGCACCTTTTCTGCGTCAAGCTCTATCATTTCGCCCTGCTCGTCCTCGCCGATAACGGGGAAGAAATTAAGCAGTTCACGAACATTCTGCCTGCGCCGATCGCTGTCGCCTTTTCCGCCGGAAGTGTCGACGGAAAGATCGTTTGCAAATTCCTCAAAGATGATAAGCGTCCTTGCAGGGTCGAAGTCAAATACATAGGCGTTCTCTTTAACGTGAAGTTCGCCGTTTTCCTGATAACGCCAAGGATTCTGACTGCGGAAAGCCGCCTGCATATAAAGTGCGGGAGACTTGATATTCGACAGCATCAGCACCGCCGTCCATTCGGGAACGGTTATTCCCGTGGTAAGCTGTCCCACGGAAAGGGTGATCGTTTTTTCATGGCGGTCAATGGCGTCACGGACTTTGTCATAGGCTTTGCGGGTCTCGTCCTCCTCGGAAAGTTTCCCGTCTCCTGCGGCAAGCACGATCTCATATTCTCCGAAAACAGGGTGCGCCTTGAGTTTCTTTGCCAAAGCCTTTGCGCTGTCTACACGGTCAAGAAGCCAGAAAGTGTGTTTCAGCTCCGCGCGGAGTTCGGGCGTGGAAAAGGGAAATTTCTCCTGTGTTGTCAGTGCTTCAAGAAAGCGGTCAACAGATTTTTCATAAACAAATTCGCCGCTTGCCTTGACGGAAAAGAAAAGATTCAGGTCAAAAGCATACTCTTCCGTTTCGCCCTCGATCTCAATTCCCTGCTGCAATTCTTCGCGAATTATTTCGGACATCTGATATGTGAACAGATTAAGCCGCGGCAGGTTTTCATAGGGATTATTCCGCTCGGGATCGTTCCAATCCGTTTTTGCTTTCTGCTCGTCTGCATATGTCCAGTTGTAAATGGCATTGTCGGGGAATTTATCATTTGCAAGGGCTTTGAACGGCGTACCCGACAGGTGCAGCGTGTGTTTCCGCTTGATCTGATGAAATGCCACATCGGTCTTGAAAGTGTCCACGCCCTCGTGTGCTTCGTCAATAATAAGCAGATCCCACTGCATATCCACAAGTTCTTTCAGCTTGTTGTGCCGCCCGCCGAAATAGAGCGAGCCTTTCAGATCCTGCAAGCTGACAAATTCAATACAATTAGTAATTTCCGTCATTAGGCTTTCAGTGTAATCATCACGTGACAGAACAAATGGTTTGCCTTTCAGCGCAGAAACCTCACTGACAAAGCGGAAACCCGACTCCGTGCCGATGAATTTTACATAGTCTTCATACCACGAATTTGCAATAGCAGGACGGTTTGTGACAATAAGTATATTGCAGGCGTTTTCGCCTTTTAAAGCCTGAAGCCGTTTGCAAAGGTCATATGCGGCAAGCGTTTTGCCGAAACGGGGTTTTGCGTTCCAGAGAAATTCTCCGTTTTTGCTGCCGTTGAAATAGTCAAATGTTTTTGCTACCGCCTGTTCCTGTTCTTTGCGAAGTTCGTAAGGAAGCGTGCCGACAGTTTCCATAACGCCCTTGGTGCGGCGGAATTTTGAATAAAGCGCAAAAGAATCATCGCCGCTTATGCGGAACCATTCCGGCTGTTTTTTGTCGCCGGGATCGGGCTGCATACGCTCCACGCCCTGTTTGCGGAGATAAGCATGGAAATCGCTGTCACGGAAATAAGTCCTGCCGTCGGCAAATACGGCAATATCACTCCATTCGGTGTTGTGGGGGATATGTGCTGTTTGCAGCTGCTGACGAATGCGCTCCTCCACATCGTCCTGTTCGGTGTAGCCGATCTTTACCCAGCCCGCATGGTCGGAAATGGTAGGCGTTGAATAGCAGTAGCAGCGGGGCATGGCTGTCCGCGTGGTCTGAATGTTTATCCGCGTCATTATTCCATCTCCTTTACGTGTGTTTCGATAAAGCCGATCTCTTCCTGTGTCAAGCCGTATTTCCGGTAAAGCTGCTTGTCAATTTCGGCAATTGACCTGCTCCAGTCAATATCGGATTTTTCGGTGAAGTCTTGGAGGGGGATCATTCGATAGCAGGGTTTACTGCCATTTTGTGTAGCTTTTAACACGCCAAGCAATGCCCTTGCAAATTTTGATTTAAAGTATTTCTCAAGTGCAATAACTTCATCTTCTGTATCAAACGCACCAACACTTAAAAAAGTAATAGTAGAACCAATAGCAGGTTTTCCCAAAATCATATTTGGCATAATTTCACCAAATTCTCCATTTCCAAAAGCCTTAGAAATAAAAAGTTTATATTTATCAAGGTTGATAACAGATGTAATATAATCTCTACAAATATATTTATAACATCTTTGATTACCTTTTCTTCCTAAAATGCGAATATATTCCTTATTGTCTTTTGGCTTTTCGTCATAAAATATTTCAGAAAAGGTTTCAAATACATTTGATTGCAAATCATAATCATGACCCTTGCTTAATTTACCATACAAATTTGGATTTTCATTATATAATGTTTGTGTAAAATGATACGCAAAACTCGTAACCATAATATCTGTTATGCTCTTAAATTCAGATGTTGATATTATCTTATGAAAAATATTATTCAAAACAGGATAAATAGTAAAAACTTCGATTTTTCCATAATTTTTACTTGTATCTCTATATGATATAACAACCCCGCCTTTTATATCAACATTTTTAAATACTTCAGAAGAGTCGGAATAATACTTTATAATTTTAAAATGCGTGTCATTAAGACGTTCTTCATTCCATGTTTTTGGCGTATATCCGGTATTAAATAAGAAACGTGCAGGAGTAATAAGCATAGTTTTATCACTAATTTTGTAGGCTGCATCCATAAAATTATGGTAAACCGGAGTAGCAGTGTTGCTGTCACCTTGTCTATCTTCCTGATACGGTGGGTTCCCGATCACAAAATCAAATTTCATTTTTTTACCTCGTTTCATAAGTTCCGGGAACAGCAGACTGCGTTCCGCTCTCCAGTCGTAAATTTTACAGTCGGTATCTTCTTCCGGTGCCGGCGGGAGTTCCCCAAAAAAAGAAAGCTGCGCCGTTTCCGCAGCCGCCCGGACAGGCACTGCACCGATAAGCCCGTCCATCTGCCAGAAATTATGGCAGATAACATTCAAAAATTTTTTCAGTTCCTTTGGTGCTGCCTGTCTGTGCCATTTTGCTTCCATAAA
Organism: uncultured Clostridia bacterium; assembly: GCA_947626755.1. Classification (GTDB taxonomy): domain Bacteria; phylum Bacillota; class Clostridia; order Oscillospirales; family Ruminococcaceae; genus RGIG8773. The sequence goes on along the minus strand of CANQTP010000086.1, from coordinate 762 downwards.
GTCTGTCAGCGTATAAAGTAGGTTTATGCGTGCGATAAGCAGGTTGTCGCCCTGAAATTCATAGCCGTACACGCTCTGAAACGCCCGCAAAGCCCATTTTGACCATTCCGATTCATCGACGGCGTTTTCGCTTACGACCCGAAGTTTGCGGTCAAGAACGCCCACGCGCTTTTCCACCGGAATAAGTTCACCTGTCACCGCGTCATATCTCGAAACTATGAAAGACGCTTCCCCGCAGGTTATTTCAAGCCGTCGGGAATCCACATACTTTTTCCAGTCTTTCCCTGACGGAAATATTATCGGCGCGGAATTTACTTCCCAAGTCTGCCCGTTCTGAACGTTGAACACATTTTCCCGCCCGAACCATTCCGCGTCGCAGTGGTTATTCATCATATTTACTATCCAAGCAGGCGTGAACACCTCGGCGCGTTTTCGGGTGCGTTCGGTCTGTTCCGCAGCCGCCTTGTAGACCCTCGGCTGAATGTCGCAGGACTCGAACCCCAGCAGCGCTTCTTCGGTCATTTGCGAACCGGCGGCGTATTTTTCATAGCTGTCCGACGCAAACAGTATATTTTTACCTGTGGTCTTATCCTGCAAAAGCTGACCCAAAAGCCCTTTTACGGGATAAGCGTCCGGTTTTATCAGTTCTTCCAAAAGAACACTCCTAACATGGCAATGTGGTAGTGTTTTTCGGTGCTGATAATTTAGACATTTAGTGTTATACTAAATGCAGCAAGGGAATTTCGCGGAATAGTTACATTT
>CANQTP010000085.1 GCA_947626755.1 uncultured Clostridia bacterium | reverse complement strand
TTCATGGTAGAACGTCTTGCCGCCGAATATTCTTCATCGGTGAGAAGTTCTTTCAGTTCGCTGTATTCCTTGCTCCATTCCTGATTGCGAGGATCAAACGCCTGCGGGATCGCTCCCCAGCCTGTGTAGCCCGCAAGTTTTTCTTGTTCCTCCGGTGTTGCCTTGCGCGGCAGGAACATATCCGCTGCTAAATTGCGATCAGCACTTTCGATCTTTCTTAATGTTTTTATTGCTTCTATATTAGCAGAAAATCTTGCTTTCGGCGTTTTTATACCAAAATCATCATCGGTTATAACATAATTCTGAGATGTCTGCTTTTCGGTATCTTCCTGATGTTCCACCGGAACATTCTCTTTAGCATATCCGTTTTCTTCAATAACAGTGTAGTTACTCGAAAAGAAATCATTCAACGCCATATACCTTGAATTTCCAAAAAGCGTATCGGCTTCGGTAAGCGTGAGCATAGTTCCGTTAATGTCGCTTATGGAAAAATCCGTGCCGTCTATTTCAACACGGTCACCTATTTTCGGTGTGTACTCTGTTTTTTCCGTTTCAGGTTCTTTGCCGATAAACGTATATTTTGAGGTATCGAGCAGATTTGAATAATCTTCATTTTTGGTGATCTCGATACTGCCGTTTACACTTGTAAGAGCACACTGATCCGTGTACCAAGGCATAACGCCTGTCAATGACGTTAGTTTCCACTCTACGCCCGCGCTGTCACGGAATCTGTCACCTAACTCCGGTTCATAAGTCTGAGCGTGAGCCTGTTCAATGACTTTTTCCTCCTGCCGTTCCTGCGGCGGGACATTCCTTGCATTTAATTCAAACACTTCTTCGATAAGCAGGGTATATCCCGCGTCACGCAATTTTTGACTGTTTTCGTCCTTTTTAAAATCGGGAAAACCGCACATATCATTGCCGTTCTTTTTGGAAAGACGCAATCCGAGAATATCGGCGGCTATACGGGCATTTTTACCGTAGAATTCCCAGAAATCGCTTACTTTACTCATGGAAACACAGCCTCGATCTTGCTTTTTCTGCTGTTCCTGTGTCCGCTGCTGTTCTTCCTTACGAATGGAATCGACAAGATAATTCAGCAGTCCGGGGTGAGTTCTTATATCAAATCGTTCACTGCTGCCCTGAAAGTTTATTTTTTCAAGGAGATCCTTTGCCCACGCCTTGTTTTCGCTGCTGACACGTCCGTCATAATCAAGTTCTGAAACCCGTTTTGCAGCGATAAATTCCACACGCTCAAAATCATATTTTTCCAGAATATCCTTTAACGCTTGCTCACTGTCAATTCTGTTATTGTTGTAATTGTCGCTCATTGCCTTGTTAATATCGTCAGCACATTCACTGTTTAACCTGCGGCTCTCGGTAAACATTTCTGTTTCGTCAAGTTCTTTGGCTTCCATTAATGATTTTGTGTAAAGCGGCATTTTTTCTGAAATGGCATTTTCTGCCTTAACGCCGTAATCTGTACGGGCATTTTCCATTTCAAATGCCTTATCCATTTCATCTATCGGGAAACCGAACGAGCCCGTAATTTCCGCTTCATCAAAATGTTCCACCGGAACATCTTTTGCATTTTCATTCGTAAATTCAAATGCCCTGCCTTCAAGAACAGTGATCTTTCCTGAATTATCGGTGACTGAAACGGAAAGACTGCGGTCAGACCTTGATCTGTCAAAGAATTCATTAATTTCGTCAAGCATTTCCCCGATACTTACTTTTGAATCCCCCTCGTTCAGATCGGGATATTCTTCCGGTTCGTATGTAAACTCTTGGTATCTGTTTACAAGATCACTGCCGTTTAAGTCGCTGAAAACAATGATATTCCTGATAGGTATAAATTCATCAGGCTGATCTCCCCTGCGGTCATATTCTTCATTCAGCGTTATTTCAGACAGCTGTGACAGGTCAATTTTCTGCTTTTCTAAATCAAAAAAGAGGTCTGTAACGTCCACCATACCAAAAGCATCTGCATAATGTGCAGATTTTCCGTCTTTGTCCTCTATAACGATCACATCGCCAACGGAAAGACTATGCCCTCTGAAATCTTCGGGACGGTCAATGTTGAACTTTGTAAATATCTCGTCAAGCACCACGGCTTTATCCGGATTTTTGCTTATCTTTGAAACATAGTCCTCATAAACCGATTCATAGTTATTCCTGTCAAAAGTAATGCCAAGGTTTTTCAGATCGCTCCAGCGGTTAAAAGACAAGCCTGCATACTTCTCTCCCTGTTTTACCTGATAAATGGAGTACCGCGGGGAATTTGCACGTTTGGCTCTTTCATCTTCGGAAATATATGTACCGTTTTCGATCGCCATAGAAAGTGCCTGTGCCGTTTGTAACCACGAATACTCGGTAAGATCGGCAAAGGTGATACCGTTCTCCCCTGCCGCATAGTCCATAAGACCGATACCCTGTCTTTCGTTCAGGACAAGGTTTTTTATATGATCGGCAAGTTCACTGACATCGTGAGAATTGCTGTTATAAAATTCTTCTGCTGCAAATTTGCCCTCCTGATATGCGGTGAATTTTTTGGAAAGTATCTCTGCCGCTTGGCTGTTTATTTCGGCAATACCTGAAATATCTTTGAACAAAGCAACATCATTAAGCAGTTCACCCGCCATTTCACGGAGTTCATTGCTCACATCGCCTGAATCACGGACATTTTCAAGATAATTTTCAACCACGGAATAATTGCCTTTGAACAATGCATCCATAGTATTATCATACTCGTTTTTACTGCTTTCGTACCCTGCCCATGCGTCATGATTTTTTGCAAGGACAAGACTATTTGGTTGTCCGTTCACCACCGGAACAAGTTCAAAAGCACGGTTCATATTCCATATGATACTTGAAATATGATCGGCAACGTCAAATATTTTCGCATCTTTTTTCTTTCCAAGTTCATTGATAACTGCATTATGCCCCATAGACTGCATATTAAGAATGTCGCTGCTGACTTCATCAATATCTACGATAGAATTGGTATTATCATCACTTTCCCGGAAACTTTCAATGTCATTATTTATCTTACTGTAATAAAAAGTCAGCTTATCATCGGAAGCGGTTATATCAATGGAATCTATCTCACGCATATCCACATCGATGTTAAGTTCGGGAATGGTAAGACGGAATCTTTCATCTTCCATTTTATCCACCATTTCCTGAAAATCGGAAATAAACTCGTCAAAGTCCAGAGCGGAAAGTGCATTTTCGCTCATCTGTTCAATGGAATCATATTTATCGGTTTTTATTAAATTATTGTCAATAACGTACTTTATCTCAAGGTCAATTATGTCAATATACACCTGACAAGCGTATTCGTTATTATCACCAAGTTCGGTATATCCTGCGGAAATGTAATGAAGATCGCGGAAATCATCATCAAGAGAACCAAAAGTTTTTTTCAGATAATCGCTGATATACTTCTTTGCTTTTTCAAGCTGTTCATCTTCCCAATCATCTTCAAGCAATTCTTCGGGCGTGGGAATATCCCCCGAATTGTATTCCAGCGAATCGGTCATTTTGTGCCGAAGAACATCGTCAAGATGTTCCCTGATAAATTTCAGCTCTTTATCCGATGCGTTCCGTGATTCTCTATCCGTGCTTCCCACAATATAAAATTCTGTTTCCGCATGGACTTCTTCCGCACCTGAACTCTCGATATATTCCCGATATTCGTCCAGATCGGCAACGTCCTGAATGTCCACATAGTTCGACACAACAAATCTTTCGCTGTCATCAAAGGTAACAACGGTAAATGTGATCGAATTGTTTTTCAGGTCAAGTGCTTCGGCGATCTCGTCAGTTTCCTGTTTTTCTTCAATGGGTTCGGGAGGAACATTCTCCGCAGGAACACTTTCTGTCGGGATATTTTCTATCGGAACGTTTTCTCTTTGACGGGAATTAATTATCCTGTCCGCTCTTGCCCGCATAATGGAAAGAACATCGTCATAACCGTTGGCAAATTCGTTTTTGTTCCATTCCCAATAAATTTCGTTAAGGACGTTATCCGTTGCAACAAGTGCGGCAAGCTGTTCTTCCGTCAGGTCAATATCTTCATTTTCAGCATAGGTACGGATATTGTTTTTAACGGTGATCTCATATGCCGATGAAACGATCTCATCGGGGGAACGGCTTTTCAGACCTGAAATATACTCCTCATATTCGGCACTGAGCTTTTTTGACAGATTATCCGCAGTAGGTTCAAGTTTTTCTTCCCGATGTTCCACCGGAACATCTTCCTTGGGAATTTCTTCCGGTTCGGAAATAGTGCCGACTTCTTCAAATCCCGAAAGGTCAATGCCTTTTTCCTGTGCATACTGTTCCGCATTTTCGGCACTTTCAAAAACGGGGACCGTTATATTTTCATCTGCATAAACATTTCTTTCATCGGAAGATGTGCTGTCTATCTCTGAAATGTAATAAGGCATATCTTCTTCGGGAATACTGTCCACACGATAAGCGGAAGGGTGAAAAAATTCGTTATTTTCGTCATAGAACATGGCTCTTACCATTCCCATATCCCTGAATCCCACTGTTTCACCTGTTTTGTTGTTACGGATATTCACAAATCCGTTTGTATCGGCAAGGCGTTCAAAACCCGCTTTGTACAGTTCATTGATAATGTCGGCATTGTGGATATTTTCTATCATGCGGTTCACCATTTCCGCATTTTTTCTTCCGCTTACAGTGATAGTTGCGGAATTTTCAAGTATTCTTCCCGAAAATCTTATACTTGTATCGCCCGACAAAAGATTTGCAAGCTGCAATGCCGTCTGCGGATCAGTGTTGATAAAAATCCTGTCCCGTATATTGGCATACTCCGTATTGCCGATGATACGCTGACGTTTCTGCTGCTGTGTTTTGTATTCCGCAGCAATGGCATAGGCTCTCTGCGCATCAGCCTTGCTGACCGTTACCGTGTTGCGATAACCGCCATATGTCGCTGAAAACATTATACCCTCGGCGTTCAGTCTGTCCATTACCTGATGGATATTTCCGGGGGAAAGGTCAATATATGCGCAGTTTCCTTTGATACGGTTATAATATTCTTTGTTTACATATTCGGTCATTTAAACATTCCTCCCACTTTTACAAAAATAATCTCTTTATTTCTTCCGTTGTCATATTATCGGGAATACTTCCGATAATATCGGCAATATCCATATACGACAGATTTTTCTCCGAACAGATACGATCAAGGACTGCCGCTTCTTCGGCGTGTATCTCGTTCCGGATTTTTATGATCTGAGCGTTCAGGCTCTCTGTTTTCTTTTCCGCAGCCGCCTGTGCAGCCGCAGCTTTTTCGTATTTTTCTTTAAGTACAGATAATTTTTCAAGCCGTTTATCCGCTTTTGTTTTCGGGGAATGTTCTTCCGGAATTTCGGAAACATTTACTGTCATTTCACTGTTCATCTTGCCGCCTCCCATCTGACAGGTGTATCAGCCGCTTTTTGCATAGCTTGATCCGCCCAGCTTTTCATTTCGGATATTCTTTCCGAAAACGGTACTGTCTTTTTCTTTTTATTTTTCAGAAGTTCATTAAAGTCCTTTACCCCGTTTTGTCTGCACTCGGTAAAGACTTTCACACGCGCTCCGAAACGGTTTGCAAAATCGCAGCCCGCCTTGTCGTTATCCACACAAAGCGTTACGGGCATACTTTCAAGAAGTTTTTCCACAACATTCGGTTTCAGTCCTGCCATTGCCGCAAATGTACAGTTATTCGCTTCAGGGTGCAGAGTAATAAAGCTCATCAGATCAATGGCACTTTCAAAAACGTAGGCTTTCTGCGGTGTGCCTTTGTCATAGGAAAAGAAACTTTCCGATGTTCCCTCGGCAACGCCTTTGTAATTTTTCAGCTTGGAATTTACAACGCTGTCAATATCTTCATGAGCAAGATCTTGTCTTTTTATCTCTGCGATCATGTTATTTATCATTCCGAAGTGACGGCTGTCCGTAACAATGTTTGCATTGTTCTCGTAAACATATCCCACAAACCCGAAATCGGCGTTTTTCATTTCCTGTCCGATAATTTCAGCAATGTACGGCTCTGTTGGGATCACTTTTCTATCGGGAATTTCTTTGAATGATGTATTGCCTATGACATAGCTTTTACCGCTCGTTCCGTGTATCTCCGCACCGCAGGGTTTTCCGTCCCTGCGATGAAGAAAAACAGCATTGCCCTTTCTGTCCTGAAAAAGCAGTCCCGAACGGATAAGATCGTTTACTATCTTCGGCTCTATGTAACGTGTTTTTGTGAGGTAACTGTATACTCTCCTGTTATCATCTGCTTTTTCAGGCATAACAAATTCAGGTTTCTTTTCAGGCATATTAAATTCCTCTTTCTTGTACGGCTGATAATGATCTGAGCGTGGTTTTCCCTGTTCTTCCCTGCCCTGTTCACCGTTAAGCGCAGCCTGCACCGCTTCTTTAAAGGGCATATTCATTACTTTCATAAGACAGCTTACCAATCCTATACCGCCCATTTGCTGAGAATGAACGTAAAACGGATTTGGAACGGCGGTATCTTTTACATAAAATCCGCCGAATCCCGCTATGTGAGTTTCGGAGCGTATCTGCTTGCAGTCATATCCCTGTCTGCGGAAATACTCCGATATGCTCTGTTCGTTTGCCCTCTGTATCTGTTCTTGCGTGTAAAGCATTATCTTGCCCCCTTGTTACGGTCAGGTGTATCAATTTCTTTTTCGGCTGCCTTTTCGATCGCCTGTTTACACCATTCTTTTATCTCGGCTAATCTTTCTGCAAAGGTGGTTCCGGAAGGTTTCTGTATGGCGTAATAATCCACATCTTCCAAAAACAGGTTTTCCATTTCCGTGTCCAAAGTTTCTTCCGGAATTTCCTCCTGAATATCGGTCGTGGAAATTTCCTGCGTTTTTTCTTCATTCATTCTGTAAAAAGATACGATATTATCGGCTATCCTGTCGGCATGAGCGGACATTTCAGGCATTACATCGGAATTCTGCACGGCATAGGCACGCAGTGCGTCTACCACATCGGAAAGTCCGTTTGCAGGGTTGACCATGCTTTCTATAACCATATCCAGAACATCGTCTATTGCCTGTTTGTTTTCCAGTCCCTCCGCCTTGATAAAAATGTCTGCCGTCTGATCGGCAAGGTAGGACATATAGTTATGTACATCTGTGCAGACAACTTTGTTTCTTCCGGTTTCCTTTGCTTTATACAAAGCCTGATCCGCCTGTTCAAATTCTGCCGAAAATATCTTTTTTACATTTTCTTTTGTAAGCGGAATGTCGGACTGCATTTCGTGAATTCCCATAGATACCGTCAGCGGGATCCTGACAGCTTGTCCGTCAACGGCAATTTCATTTGATTTTTCCGCAATGCTGCGGCAAATATCGTCCGCTATGCCGATAGCTTCTTCCTGCGAATCTGTGATAAGTATGGTGAGCATTTCATCACCGCCGAAACGAAAACAGCAATCTGCACCGCCTTGGGTAAATTGCTTGATAATTTCTGCCACATTAAGCAGAGCCGCATCTCCCCCATTGTGTCCATATGTGTCATTTATCGTTTTGAAATGATCAATATCGCTTAGGATCATATTCACGCTCATTCCGTCATTTACTGCCTTGACAACGGTATTTTCAAGATATTCATTCAGTCCTTGACGATTGTACATTTTTGTGAGTTCATCGGTTATCCTGCCCTGATGTTCGTATTCTGTTTTCAGTCCCAGACGGACGCCGTTTACGAATGAACCTCCTTTGGCAAAAATTCTTTTCAGCATTTCATTATCCGAAACACTATCTGCGGAAACGATACCCAGCGTTTTGCTGTCCGATGTGACAAGCGGAACATATGACGTATTGCCGTTGAGGACGATCTCCTGCTTATCGGAAATACTTTTCAGCATTTCATTTTCTTCCGTTTCCGCCCAATCCCGTCCGTCATTTTCGGAGAAAAATTTCCCGTTTACGCTGTCCATACAATAGAAAGTAACATCTTCGCTGCCTGTAAGCAGTCTTGCAGTGGTTTCTATCTGCCGTGTCACATCTTCAATGCTTCTGCTCTCGGTAAGTGCGGAAATGAAACCGTTGATAATGTTCATTTCATTGTGCATTTCCTTGACTTCTTTTCGGAGAGAAAAAGTTTCCTTTTCAAGCATTTCCATTCTCCGCAAAAATTCTTCCTTTTCCATATCTGTAAATTGTGCCATAATACCCTCCGATCATATGAGAAAGCATTTTTTCTGAAAGATATAATCACTTTTGCTTTCACCCGTTTCAAGTTTCTTTTCCACAAGGTCTATCGTCATCTGGATCTCTTCTATGAAGTCCGCAAATTCACGGAAATCACGTTCGGTAATTATCACCCATTCCGCATCTGTGGAAAACTCCTCTTTCTCCGCTTCCAAAGTGGGATATACACCATCTACGTCAGAAAAATAACTTTCAAAATACTCTTTTGTGCATTGTCTGCCGTCCGTGCCGTAAATATTTACGTCCACGGTACGCAGCGTTTCTCTTATTAAAACTTTCATTTGTTATTGTCCTCCTGTATTCCCTTTTTTCGTTCTTTTTTCAAAGCCGCCTGCTGTTCTTTCAGATCCATCTGGCTTTTGGCGTATGATTTCAATTCGCTGAGTTTCTGCAGCATTCGATTGTCGCTCTTTTTGAGTGAATACTGTTCCTCGATCATACGCTTTGCATATTCCCTGTCAGGCTCTGCAATTTTCTCCATTTCGGATTCCGGCACAACAATTTCATTTCCCTTTTTCTGTATGAGTTTTGATCTTGACCATTCCATTACCGTTGTCCAGACGTTGTTATAATCAAAGGGTATTCTGCGGAATTTTTCGCTTTCCAGCGGTATCTTTTCATTACCGTTAATTTTGAATAAGTACAGATACTTCTTTCCGCAGAAAGTGACTTCTATCACTGTATTGTCCGTGAGTGTATGCTCTTCAATGAAACCGTTCAATGCCGTGTCTATCAGGAATTCATCGTTTAATTTTATTTCTTTGTTTACTTTTCCAAAAAGGTCTATCTGCTCCGTCAAGTCATAGGCTTCGTCAATAACGATCTTCTTATCAAGATATTTTGTTGTGCAGTAATCAAACCAGTTTGCCGGTTCACCGCAGATATTCCGCTTTTTTGCCGTGGCGGAAACAGTTACCCGCAGTTTCTGCTCACGGACGTAGCGGTCATACTCTCTGGCAAAATTATCATCAAAGGGAATGTTATTTGCCTTTGCATAAGCTATAAATTCCACCGAATAAGGTTTGCCGTAAATATCCTGAATATAGCAGATGTTGACAAGATTCAGCAGGAAAGGCAGCTCAGGAAATTTTTCCTCTTTTTTCTCTGCTTTCTTTTTCTCCCCTGATCGCTCTTTCTCATCTTTTTCCTCTTTGGGAGGAAAAAGTTCCTTTTCAATGTTTTCTGCCGATATACCGCTCATACATTGATTTCCCGTATAAACAGAAAGTTTATCGGCGTGAAAACAGCCCATTGATTCTCCCACATTGACAAGCAAAGTATAAAATCCCACATCTTTCACAAACACAAAACCGTTTCTTATGACGGTATACGGACCTTCGCACAACCTTTGTGCAATATCAAATGTGACCGTCTGCATTTCCGGATATTTCTTAGAATTTACCGTGCAAAGGAATATCTTTTCCACAAGTTCCTGTGTCACCTGTTCTTTTTCGTCCTTTTCCGACTGCCGGATAATGAACCTTTCCGCGGCATAAATTTCCTCACTGTACTTTGCAGCATCTTTTGAAAGATCCCGTGCATTTTCATATCCTATGAATCCTGAACCGTACATTATCAGCAGATGAGCAAGGGCATCTGAATATTGTTCGGAAGCAAATTCATTGTATTCTTTTTCCGACATACAGATAAAATTCATATCATCGGGAATTTCTATGCCGCATATCTTAGCAATAAATGCGCCCCGCCACACGAAAGGAATGATCGTATCTTCGCAGCCGCAGTAATCATAAATGTTTTTCTTCCTATCGTCCATTTTTAATCTTGCTCCTCCCTGCGGAAATTAATACTGATCCCTCATAAAAGTGTAAACAAAAAATCTGCGCAAAAACACATATATGCAAGTTTTTGCTTGATTTTTTGTACACTTTTTAATCGGGAATCAGCATGACGTATTTTCCGGTATCTTCGATAACATACCTTTCCTTTTCGGTCTTGCCGTCAAAGAATTTCCTGACTTTTTCAATACTTTTCCCCGA
>CANQTP010000084.1 GCA_947626755.1 uncultured Clostridia bacterium | reverse complement strand
ATTTCTCATTTTTGCGAAAGGATCAATGACATTTTGTGTATCAAAACTATTGATTTTTGGGTCTGACTGTGATACAATAAGGATAAAGGGAGTGAGACGCAATGCCCGAAGCATAAATATTCCCTAAGGTTTAAAACATCGGGGCGGCACAGTTCCTGACAGTTGGTTCTCACATCTTGCAATTGAAATATCCGGTAAAAAATATATAAACAAGTAAAATTATTAGTCTGAATATACTTGACACTAAATATGCTCAAACAGGCGAATAACCGAAAAAACGTCATACCTTGCTTTAAGGCATGACGTTTTTGATGTAAAAAGGCAAAACATGATGTATTTTCATTATATGCGATTTTAATTTTTTTTTTGCAAACCGACTTTTCAATTGACACGTATAGGAATTCTTATAATAAAATCGCTTCCCTCGTTTATTTTTGAACAGACTTTGCAGCTTCCTCCGTGATTTAAAACAATTTGTTTCACTATTGCAAGTCCAAGTCCGGAAACAACATTCTTCCCACGCTGGCGTGAGGTAAAATACCTGTCCCAGATATGTTCCAGCATATCCTCCGGAATGCCTTTCCCGCTGTCTTTTAAAGATAAAATTGCAAGGTCGTTATTCTTTTCAAGAGTGATTTTCACTGTCTTATTTTCTCCCGAATGGCGAATCGCATTGTCAACAAGATTATAGATCATTCTTTCTATCTGCATGGAATTTCCGACAATAAAAATGTTGTCGGAAATATTTTTTTCGATAGTTCCGCCTTGATTTTCAAAAAGCGGTTCAAATCCGGAAATGATGTTTTCTGTTATCTCTGAAAAGTTTATTTTCTCAAATTTTTCAATGTGCTTTTCCGTCTGCAATTCAGAATATTCCAGAATTTCATTTACAAGAGCATTGAGCCTGTCCGCTTCTTTTATGATTATTTCGCAGTCGCTGTTTCTTTGGACCTCATCATTCCCGAAGTCCTTTATACTTTCTCCATAGCCTTTTATCATTGTCAGCGGAGTCCGCAGATCGTGGGAAATATTTGCAAGCAGCTCCCGCTGAAAATTTTTCGCTTTATTAAGATCGGAATTTGTCTTTTTGAGAGTGCTTTCAAATTCGTCAATTTCGGTGCAAGATCCTTTTTTGAAATTTCCGTTAAATTTATCACTTCCCAGATTTGCAGCTTGTTCTGAAATTTCGGAAATCGGTTCGGAAAATTTTTTTGAAATTAAAAACGCAATAAAAAACGCTATCCCAAAAGAAATTATCGTGACTGCAATAAGCTGTATCCTTATAATTTCCGCAGCCGCACCAACCGGATCGAGATTTGTACTTAAATATAAAATTTTATCTTCCGAAATGTATTCTCCGTACACATAAAGCGTATCGGTCTTGTACTCGGTAAATTTTCCGTTTTCCTTTAATGAATCAAGGAAAATATCGTAATTATCGGGAAGCGAATGGTAGACAGCTTTCTGCCAGTTCAATTCTTCATTTTGATGATACGGATTTTCATTCGGTTCATCAATATCATTGCCATATGTGTTTTTATACGGATCGGCACTGTAAATAATATTCCCGTCACTGTCCGTAATAAATATCAGCAAAGAATTATCCCGCGAAATATCATCGATAAATTTGCTGTTATTAATATTTTCGGAAATTTGTGAAGCGGCTTTTTGAGTTTTAGATATAAGCATATTGTTATAAAAACTCTGCAAAAAAACTGTTTGCAGTATCCACAGAATTACAAAAATAATTGCCGCAAACAAAATAAAATACAAGCATAATTTTTGTCTGAAAGTCATAACTTTATTTTTCAAATTTATAGCCGACTCCTCTCACAGTTTGTATCATATCGCGATATTTCCCGATCTTCCCGCGAAGAAGTTTTATCTGCCAGTCTACTGTTCTATCATCGCCGAAATTGTCGTAACCCCATACACCGTTCAATATTTTATCACGAGAAAGAGCTATCCCCTCATTTATAACAAGAAAATTCAGCAGATCATATTCTTTTTGTGTAAGTTCAATTTTTTCACCGTCAACAAAAACGTTCCGCCCGAGCGTATCTATTTCAAGTCCGTCAAATTTTATGATCCCGCTGCCTTTATTTTGCGGCGATTTTTTGTGACGTTCAACTATTACTTTAACTCTTGCCATAAGTTCTTTCGGAGAAAAGGGCTTTGTTAAATAATCGTCCGCACCCACTTCAAACCCGAATAATTTGTCATATTCCGTACCTCGCGCAGTTAAGAAAAGTACGGGAATATCCTTGATTTTTCGTATTTCTTTGCAGGCTTTGAAGCCGTCTGTTTCCGGCATCATAACATCCATAATTATTATGTCGAAATCTTCTTTCCGGCAAATTTCTATTGCCTGCACGCCGTCGGAAACTTCCACAGTTTCATATTCCTCGCGTTGGGCGTATCTTTTTATAAGTTCGGCTATTTCCGGTTCATCATCGGCAATAAGAATTTTAGGCATAATTTTCACCTCAATAATATTATACAACAAGATCAGGCAATTTGCAATATACATTTTGCAAATTGCCTGCTGCTGTACGATTTAATTATTTAGTGTAATTTGCATAATTTTCCTCGTAACTTTTTCTGCCTTTCATATAGCTGTAATTTGATTTTGCGGCTTCAAACTCCTCATCATCGTCATCGGAACTGTATTGCGCACCATTTTTCTGACCGACCATAAAGCCATAACTTTCTTTTACAGATTCGTCATACTCGCCGTTGATCCAGCCGTTACCGATGCCGTATTTTTCAAAAAGTGCTTCAATTTCCTCTTTAGTCGCATCTTCGGGAAGCATTTTGAAAAACTCCAACAGCTTCTGAATTTTCTGACGACCCACGTTAAAACTATAACTGCTTGTATCGGTGGTGTTTTCGGAAGTTTCTGCGGAAACGCTTATCGAAAATGCAGAAAGCATTGTAAGTGATACAGCGACCGCCGCGATTTTTTTAAGTGTTTTTTTCATAAAAGATCATTTCCTTTCATACGGAGTATCTCCGCTTTTTATGATCTTATTTTATAACACTTTTTTGGAATGCCAACGGAATCTGTGTGGAATTTGTGTGGAATTTAAATGCGAAGCATTAGCGCGTGTATAATATCGTGAAAATACTGATTTGTCATAAATTATAAAGATACGAAAACTTTGCGCCTGATGTTAATTTTATAATAATTTTCTCTTGCAATTCCCGATAAAATATGTTATAATATTCATAAAATAAATAACAGAAAGGAATTCCGATATGGTAGTTATTGAAATGGAAAACGGCAAAAAGATCAAGCTGGAGCTTTACCCCGAGGTGGCGCCGATAACTGTGGAAAATTTTGAAAATCTTGTAAAACAGGGCTTTTACGACGGATTGATATTTCACAGAGTTATCGAAGGATTTATGATACAGGGTGGCTGTCCCGAAGGTACGGGCATGGGCGGTCCGGGACACCACATAAAGGGTGAATTTGCTTCAAACGGCATAAAGAACGATCTGAAACATACCCGCGGAGTCATCTCCATGGCGCGTTCGATGATGAAGGACAGCGCGGGATCCCAGTTCTTTATCATGCATCAGGACGCTCCGCATCTTGACGGCGAATATGCCGCTTTCGGGAAAGTCGTTGAAGGCATGGACGTTGTTGACGAGATAGCGACCACAAAGACAGGCTACGGCGACAGACCTGTTACCGAACAGAAAATGAAACGAGTATACATTGAGGAATAATTTTATTTTGTTATTTTCCGCCTGAATACACAGTCAGGCAGGGCAAGGCGGAATTTGCAAATTAGTTTTGAGAGTTGAAAGTTGAGAGTTGAGATGTTGCAGTAATTGCTTATATCTCCGCTCTCAATCTTTTTTAGATTTAACTTTATTTTACCTCATGGCAGGCAATGATTTGAAAATTACATAAATATGCCTGAAAGCGTGCAGGCTCAGCCTGCCTTGACAGCCACGAAAAAATATGTTAAAATATTTATAAGTTAGCAAAAGCTAACAAGAAAGGAGATGATCTATATGAGCGTTGTTGTTATAGGCGGAAACGACCGTATGGCAAGCCGCTACAAGGATATTTGCAAAGCTTTCAACTGCAAGGCAAAGGTTTTTACGCAGATACCTGCCGATTTTGAAAGCAAGCTGGGCAATCCCGACCTGATGGTAGTTTTTACAAATACCTGTTCCCACAAAATGGTTGCAAGCGTGGACAAACGTTCCGCAAAACGCGATATTCCTGTTGTGAAAATACATAATGCAAGCGTAAATGCTTTGAAGAGTGTTCTGGAACAGTACGGATAAAATTGTCTATCATGCACAAATTTTCATTTTAAACTGCTTGTTTCTATTATTATTTTTCACGGAATTTACAATAGCCTATTGACATTTGTCCTGAACCGGAGTATTATAATAATTGGTTAGCAAATGATAACCAAAATTTTATGCAGGACAGTTAGTCTATACTAACTGATTTTGGAGGTATGTATGATGCCTTTGGGTTTTGCAAACGCAGGTGAAGAAAACATCATCAAAAAGATCGGCGGAAATCCCGAAACAAGGAAATTCCTCGAGGGTCTCGGCTTTGTGGCGGGCGGAACGGTGACGGTAATAAGCGAGATAAGCGGAAACGTCATTGTAAATGTCAAAGGATCCCGTGTAGCCGTTTCAAAAGAAATGGCAAATCGTATAATGGTTTGAAAATTTTAGTTATCGGAGGTCATGAAAATGTCAACACTTAAAGAAGCAAAAGTGGGTCAGACCGTAACGGTGAAAAAACTCTGCGGAGAAGGCGCGGTGAAACGCCGTATCATGGATATGGGCATTACAAAAGGCACGGAAGTCTATATCCGTAAAGTTGCGCCGCTTGGCGACCCTATCGAAGTAACAGTCCGCGGCTACGAACTTTCACTGCGGAAAGCCGATGCGGAAAACATTGAAACGGCTTAATTTTTTGCGTAATAGTTAGCTACAACTAACAAATTCCGCAAAATTACAGATTTTAGTTAGCAAACGCTAAGAAAGGAAATGCTTTATGGAGATCAGAATTGCTCTTGCCGGAAATCCAAACTGCGGCAAGACCACGCTTTTTAACGCGCTGACGGGTTCTAATCGGTTTGTGGGAAACTGGCCCGGCGTTACCGTTGAGAAAAAAGAAGGCAGGCTGAAAGGACACAAGGACGTTATCATCACCGACCTGCCGGGGATCTACTCACTTTCCCCCTATACCCTTGAAGAAGTTGTTGCTCGGAATTACCTTATCGGCGAACGTCCCGACGCCATTCTCAACATAATTGACGGAACTAATCTTGAGCGCAATCTTTACCTTACCACACAGCTTGTGGAACTGGGGATCCCCGTTGTCGCCGCTGTCAATATGATGGACGTTGTCCGCAAGAACGGCGATAAAATAGACATTGAACGCCTTTCCGAAGAACTTGGCTGCAAGGTAATGGAAATTTCCGCCCTTAAAAACGAGGGTATCACAAAAGCCGCCGAAGCTGCCGTTGAAGCCGCAAATTCCAAAGTTCCCACTATTCCTCAACATAGTTTCTGCGGCTGCGTTGAACACGCCATTGCACATATTGAAGAAGCGGTGCTTCACGACATTCCCGAGGAGCGTCAGCGCTGGTACGCCATAAAGATATTCGAGCGGGACGACAAAGTTCTTGAAAGCCTGAACATTCCCGCAGAAACGCTGGCGCACATTGAAAATGATATTGCCGCCGCGGAAAAGGAAATGGACGATGATTCCGAAAGTATCATCACCAACGAACGGTACATATATATCGCTTCCGTCATAAAAGGCTGTTACAAAAAGAAAAGCAAGGGCAGCCTGACGATTTCCGACAAAATTGACAAGATCGTTACGAACCGCATACTTGCTCTGCCTATCTTCGCGGTGGTAATGTTCATTGTCTACTACATTTCGGTAACGACAGTGGGAACTTGGGCGACCGACTGGGCAAATGACGGCGTTTTCGGCGAAGGCTGGCACCTGTTCGGGATCGAAAGCCTTTGGATCCCCGGAATTCCCGTTCTTGTTGAAGATCTTCTAAACAGTATCGGCTGCGCGGACTGGTTACAGAGCCTTATCCTTGACGGAATAATCGGCGGCGTTGGCGCAGTTCTGGGATTTGTTCCGCAGATGCTTGTGCTGTTCATATTCCTTGCGTTTCTGGAATCCTGCGGATATATGGCGCGTATCGCATTTGTTATGGACAGAATTTTCCGCAAGTTCGGGCTTTCGGGAAAATCATTCATTCCAATGCTTATCGGCACAGGCTGCGGCGTTCCGGGAATAATGGCTTCCAGAACCATTGAAAACGAACGCGACAGGCGAATGACTATAATGACAACAACATTTATCCCTTGCGGTGCGAAACTTCCCATAATCGGACTTATCGCAGGCGCGCTGTTCAATAATGCGGGCTGGGTAGCGGTCTCGGCGTATTTCATAGGCGTTGCGGCAATTATCGTTTCGGGAATTATGCTGAAAAAGACAAAGATGTTTGCAGGAGATCCTGCGCCCTTCGTAATGGAACTTCCCGCATATCATCTTCCCACTGTGGGAAATGTTCTCCGCTCAATGTGGGAGCGTGGCTGGTCGTTCATCAAAAAAGCGGGAACGATCATTCTTCTTTCCACAATAGTACTCTGGTTCTTAATGGGATTCGGCGTTGAAAACGGCAGCTTCGGCATGGTTGAGGAAATAGATAACTCCATACTTTCAAAGATCGGCGGGGCAATTGCGTGGATATTCGCTCCTCTGGGCTGGGGAGACTGGAAAGCAGCCGTTGCGGCAGTAACGGGACTTATCGCAAAGGAAAATGTAGTTGCAACATATGGTTCGCTTTATCACTTTGCAGAGGAAGTTTCCGAAAACGGCGACGAGATCTGGGGCAGTCTTGCGGCGGAATTCACCGCGCTTGCGGGATATTCGTTCCTTATCTTCAACCTGCTCTGCGCGCCTTGTTTTGCGGCTATCGGAGCTATCAGACGTGAAATGAACAGCGGAAAGTGGACGGCATTTGCAATTGCATATCAGTGCATATTTGCCTATGCGGTCTCGCTTATGGTTTACCAGTTCGGACTGCTTTTCACGGGAAATGTGAACATTATCGGACTGATATTTGCAATAGCCGTGCTTGCGTTCATGATATATATGCTTGCAAGACCTTACAAGGAAAGCAATCGTCTTACCACAGAAGTGCGCATAAAAGCAAAAGCCTGAACGGAGGGTTTTTATGGTTGAATTCCTGACCGAAAATTTCGGAACAATAATTGCAGCGATATTTCTCATTCTTGTAATAGCACTTATAATTTCGGGCATGAGAAAGGACAAAAAGGCGGGGAGATCCTCCTGCGGCGGGAACTGCGGGTGTTGTCCCAATTCTGCAATGTGTCACAGCGGGAAAAAGTGAAATTTAGCAATTTATTAAAATTTTTACGTATTGACATTTGCTGAAAATTATTATATTATATATCTATATAATTTTTGAACGGAAAGCAGATGTTATGGCTAATTTTACTAAAAATGCTATCAGAGAGTCCTTTCTGAAGCTGCTGAACGAACGTCCGTTACAGCAGATAACCGTCAAGGATATTGTTTCGGACTGCGGAGTAAACAGAAACACTTTCTATTACTATTTTGAGGATATTCCCAAGCTGATGGAGGAAATTTTCACAGAGGATCTTGAAGAGATCATAAGAAAATACCCCACTGTCGAGGAAATGGACGATTGTATAGACGAAGTGATAAATTCCGCATTGGAACATAAAAAAGCAGTGCTGCATATGTACAATTCCACGAACCGCGAGCTTTACGAGCAGTATCTGTGGAATGTCTGCGATCACGCTATCGGTACATATATGGACACTATCCTTGCGGGACGAAAGATCAGCGAAAGCGATAATTTTACAATAAAAAAATATCTTGAAAGCTTTACATTCGGAATGATCTCCAACTGGCTCAGGGGCGGCATGAAAGACGATGTGAGCGGTATGCTGAAACGTATCCGCGAGCTAAGAAAAAAGCTTTTTGAAGATCATATCAGCAAAAATGAGATAAAATGATCGGGCTTATGCCCGAAATTCAGACAAATTGCGCCTTGTGACCAAATTTCGGACACGGGGCGCGATTTGTCTGTTTTCATGGAAATACGGATATACTATAATTAAAGAAGAATGAAAAAGGAGGGACGTTTATGAAAGTTCGTTCGGTTACGCCGATGAAGATCGCAAAGATAGGCTGTATTGCAGTTTCCGCACTGCTTTGCGCAGTGGGGATATTTTTTATAGCTGTCCCCGACGTTTCCGTTAAGATAATAGGCATCATAGTCGGACTGTCTCTGATAGCTTTCGGAGCATTGAGACTTGTGGGCTGTCTTTCAAAAGATCTGTACCGCCTTGCTTTTCAGTATGATATGGAAGCAGGCATTCTGTTGATCGTACTCGGAGGGATAATTCTTATAAATCCGAAAAATCTTATGTCCTTTATCTGTATCGGCATAGGCATAGCGATACTTGTGGACGGGGTATTCAAAGCAAGAATATCCTTTGATTCAAGAAAGTTCGGTATAAAAAGCTGGTGGGCAATGCTCGTCCTTGCAATAATAACGGCATTCATCGGCACGGTGCTGATATTTGATTCCGCAAAGAGCGCGGAAGTAATTACCGTATTTCTGGGAATATCTCTTCTTGCGGAGGGAATACTCAATCTTTATACGGTGATAACGACCGTAAGGATAATCAAGAATCAGCAGCCCGATATTATCGAAGCGGAATATTACGAAATATCCGATAATGAGAATTAAAAAACAACGGAAGGAGAATTCTGATGAACGATCTGTACGATGTATATTCAATAGGGATCACGACAGCATTAATATCGTTCCTTGGATTTTTGCTTGAAAATATATGGCTTGCTTTTACAAAAGGCTATATGGATAACAGGAACATGAAGTTCCCGTTCCTGTTCGGATACGGACTTCTTGTAATGGCAATGCATATGTTCCTCGGAACGCCGTCGGCATTTGCGGCAAGGATATGCACATCACTTGATGCCCCGGAATTCGTCGGTAAAATAATATATTTCCTCACGGTGATGGTAATAGTCAGCGCGGGAGAAATACTTCTCGGAACGTTTATGGAAAAGACCTGTCATATCGAATACTGGAACTATTCGTGGATACCGATGCACCTTACAAAATACACTTCGCTGCCCACAAGCATTGGTTTTGCGCTTGTAATATCGGTGTTTGAAGAATACTTTGCCTGTCCGCTGATAAACGCGGCGGCGCGGCTGCCGATAGCGTTCAGAATGCCCGCAGCGACCGTTCTTGTGGGGATCATGACCGCGGATATGATATGCAGTTTCTTCGCCATGAAGCGTGCAAAAGGTTTCAACGAAAGATGGAGGATACAATTTAACGATAAACGCTTAGTAATGCAGAAGAGATAGTATTTGCCGGCATTCCGATGCCGGCATTTTCATTGCCAAAGTAAACCTCATTTCAGAAATTTTAACAAAAATTACTTGATATATTTGGTTTAAACTACTATAATAAATATTAGTCTTGTATGAAAGGAAGTCCTGTGATTTGGTAACAGACCTTACCAAAGGCAAACCGTCCTCGCTTATATGGCGGTTCACTCTGCCAATGCTGATAAGCATTATTTTCCAGCAAATGTATAATATCTGCGACAGCGTTATTGCGGGAAATTTTATCGGAACAACTCCCGCCGAGGGAGAACTTGCCCTTGCGGCTGTTGGTGCGTCCTACCCCGTTACCATGCTGTTCATTCAGATAGCAAACGGCATAAACGCTGGCTGCGCAGTCGTAATTTCGCAGCTTTTCGGTGCGAAAGAATATGTCCGCATGAAAACTGCCGTTTCAACTTCCATAATAACAACTCTTGCAATTGCGGCAATTCTCACCGTTGCGGGACTTTTCCTCAGCGCGCCCATAATGACCGCCCTCAACACCAAAGAGGATATTTTTGACGATTCGGTAGTTTACCTGAGCATTTACATAGGCGGACTTGTATTTCTTTTTCTTTACAACGTCTGCACGGGGATCTTCACCGCGCTGGGCGATTCAAAAACGCCGCTTATCTTCCTGATAGCTTCTTCCGTGGGAAATATAATTCTTGACCTTATTATGGTAATTGTTTTCAAAATGGGCGTTGCAGGCGTTGCATGGGCAACATTTATCGCGCAGGGAGTTTCCGCAGTGCTTGCGGCTGCGGCTCTTTATTTCCGTATAAAAGGTATCACCGCCGCGCACAGAAGTCCGCTGTTTTCTCCCCATATGCTGAAAACCATCAGCAGGATAGCAATTCCTACAATTTGTCAGCAAAGCTTTGTTTCGGTGGGAAATCTTATGATCCAAGGTCTGGTAAACGACATGGGTTCGGCGGTAATTGCGGGATATTCCTCGGCGATAAAGCTGAATACTTTTGCGGTAAACGCCATGGCTTGCATTTCAAACGGAATAAGTTCCTATTCGGCGCAGAATATCGGCGCGGGCAAGCAGGA
>CANQTP010000083.1 GCA_947626755.1 uncultured Clostridia bacterium | reverse complement strand
ACGCACGAAGCAAGGCTTTTGGGACTTGACCCGCGGTGTATTTTTAAAGACGCGGAGCCTGCTCCCGACAGCAAGGTGATGAAATTAATTGATAATCTTGAAAAAAATTATCACGAAACAAAAGATAAAAAGGGGGTGCAAATTGTATTCTGCGATATTGCGATAAACGAGGATTCGGAGCATTTTTCGGTTTATGAAGCAATAAAAACGGAGCTTATAAAACGTGGGATACCACGTGATGAAATATGCTTTGCGGGTGACGCAAAAACAGATAAGTCCCGTGCGGAAATGTTTGAAAAGCTGCGAAATGGCGAAAAACGCTTTATTCTTGCAAGCACCTCAAAGCTCGGTACGGGGGCAAATATTCAGGATAAAATATGCGCTATTCATCATCTTGACATTCCGTGGCGTCCTGCCGACATCCAGCAGCAGGACGGTCGCGGAATAAGGCAGGGGAACACTTTCGGGGAGGTTGGAATTTATCATTATCTTACAGAAAATACCTTTGATGCTTATTTAATGGGCATAATTACAAACAAAGCGAAATTCATAAATCAGATAATGACTTCAAAAGACCCTGTGCGCGTTTCAGAAGATATAGACGAAACCGTTCTGACTTATTCGCAAATGCAGGCGATAGCAAGCGGAAGTCCTCTTATAAAAGAAAAAATACAGCTTGACAATGACATCGCAAATTTAAAAACTCTTGAAGCCGAGCATAAAAAATCGGCGTTTAAAATGCAGGAATTGGCGGAGCGTATATTGCCCTCTACAATTGAAAATTATGCCGATCTGCTGCAAAAGGCAAGCGGCGATTTAAAAGCCTTTCAGGAGCAGCATCCCGAAAATGCGGATTTTAAAATTGAGCTTAACGGAAAGCTTTATTACGAGAGAGCCGAAGCAGGAGAGAAAATCGAAAAGGCGATTATTAAATGCTCTGCCACGAATGAGAGAATAAATGTGGGCAGATATTTCGGCTTTGATGTTTTCATAGAAAAGAATGCCGCAAATTCAAGTTTGCTAAGCACGGGAACGCCTTGTGTGGCTGCGTTGAATGGTAATTTGAAATATACCTGCGAGGTGTCGCTGAAAAATGAAGTCGGCAATATCCGCCGTATTGAAAATCTTGCGGGTTCGCAGATAAATCAGAAAATTCAGCAGCTTTCCGCAAATCTCGATAAGGCGAAAAATGATTTGGCGGAAGCTAAAGCCAACGCAGGGAAGCCGTTTGAACGCGCGGAGGAGCTTGCGGAAAAGCTAAAAAGGCTTGAATTTGTAAACGCGGAATTATCAAAAAATAATTCCGATGAAATTGACGAGCCTGTTCCAGTTTCCGATATTCCGTCCGAAAATGAACCTGCAAAGGCAGTGAGCGTGACGGTTTCAATGCCGAATATGGTTATGGCTGATAAAATTGATTTCCCGAAAAAAGCCGAAAATATTGCCGCGCAGCCGCCGAAAAATCCGAACTTTATTAACCCGTTTAAGAAAAAATCAAGATAAGTGAGGTATGAAAATGAATATAAAATCAAGAGATGAAAGTATTTCAAGCCTTTCGGAAAAGCTTTCAAAGGAGCAGCTTCACAGGGCGATAACGCAAGGATATTCCAATATATCGCTTTCAGTAATTTCGCATTTTAAAGGCGAATATGCGGCTATGTTTTTTGACAGCAAGTATTCCGCAAATACCATAAACAAGCTGATAAACGCCTATTCGGACGATAAAATTGATACCCGCGATTTAATTCGGACAGTAAAATATACGGCGCATAATAATAAAAATGAGCCTTATGTTGATGATTTTCTTGACAGCATAGATAACGGTTTTTATCACGAAAACGCAGCGAGAACTTTTTCTGCGGTTTTGTACGAAAATTGCAGCTATAATGAAGCGGCGGAACTTGTAAAATCGGGCGCTTTTTATTCAACGGAGTACGCAAGCCTTTCGGTAACAAATGAAGTTGCCGAGCAGCTTGACGAAATTGGCGTACCGCTGCGCGCCTGCGAGGGCTTCAATTACAATTATGATGTTGAGGATTTGAATGAAGCCTTAGAACGCGACGCGGCGATTTTTGTGCAGGACAAAGAGCTTGCTGTCAGAGTATGCGAATATATGAAGCTGCCCGATTGGGAGAAGTTTAAAGAATATATTGAGGTGGAAATGTGCGGCAGAAAGTCGGAGTTATCGGGGGGTAAACTTTCAGAGCTTCGGGAGGGCTATATCCGTAAAAATCGCGATGTGCAGCTTTACAATAAGGTGCAGGGCGAATATGACGAATTTATTTCCAATATGAAAAAGCAGCCTGCCGAAATAATTATCGAATCGGCTTACGAAATTGTCAGCAAGGAAAATATTGTGATGTACTGCGAGGAATACCCGCTAAATATGACAGATAAAGAATTTGCGGCATTGCTTTCAAGCAAAAATACCCTTGATGAGGTTTACAGACAATGGTGCGATAACGGCGAATGGCAAGGCTTGGAGGACATCGGTCTTGCTCTTGAAGAAACAGCCGACCGCATACAGATCGCGATTGACAGGGAAATTGCAGAGAAAAAATCTGCTGAAATTCCAGAAAATATTTCCGCTGAAAAACAGGCAGTCAAGCCAAAAAATAAGGCGAGGTAATTTTTCTTTTTTAAAAAATTATACCACAATATTTTTAAAAATATCAATGCATAAATTATTAAGATTTTGGAGGCTTTTATGGCAAATAAAAAAGAATATACCCCCGAAGAAGTTCGGGAATACAACGAGCGCAAGCAGGCGGAAATCGACGAAATGATACAGCGTATCGACGATGGCGTGAACGCTGTTTTTGAGTCGGAAAAATATAAGGAATATCTCAAATTTGCTTCTCAGTTTACCGATTATTCCGCCCGAAATACAATGCTTATCAATTTGCAGCGACCCGACGCGACGTTGGTTGCGGCATACGGAAAGTGGAAGCAGCTCGGTCGGCAGGTGGAAAAGGGCGAGTCGGGAATTTCAATTCTTGCGCCTGTTACATATAAGACAAATGAAATTCTGGAAATCGACCGTCCCGTTGTTGACGAATTCGGAAATCCGATTTACAATGAGGACGGAACGGAAAAAACCGAAACTGTTGAAAAGCCGATGACGGGACTTGCTTTCAAAAAGGTTTATGTTTTCGACGTATCTCAAACGTCGGGAAAAGAGCTTCCCGACCCGGTAGGCGAGCTGACGGGTGATGTTGACGAAGCGCGCAGGGAAGCGGTTTTTACAGCTTTGAAAAAGGTCACGGGCGCGGAATTTTTATTCAAAGACATAAAGGGTGGCGCAAAAGGATATTACAGCGCGGCAAAAAATGAAATTGTGATCAAAAGCGGAATGAGCGATACGCAGACCCTCAAAACCGCTTTTCACGAGGCGGCGCATAATCTTCTCCACGACCCTAAAAAGAAAATCGTTACCGTAAAATCTCCCAGAAATGAAAAAGAGGTGCAGGCGGAATCCGTTGCCTTTATGGTTGCGGAGAAATTCGGCATTGACACCTCCGAGTACAGCTTTCCTTACATAGCGTCGTGGTCGGAGGGCAAGCAGCTTGAACAGCTTAAAAATTCTTTGCAGGAAATTCAGGCGGCGGCTAAGAAAATATCCGATGAAATTGAATCGGAGCTTTTGAAAATGCAGAAAAGACATCTTACTATGGACGAAAAATTAGCGGATACCGAACTGAATAATATTCAGAAAGCGGAATTTTTAATTGAGGACTGCGCTGACAGAGGTGTGAATTTTTCAAAAGAGGACACAAATAAAATTCTTGAATTTGCAGGAAATACGGAGGATATTTACGAAACGGCGCAGCTTGTTTCCGATATGGAAATTATCCAAAAACAGCGGGACAGCTACGGATATGATTTCACATATATTAATCCGATAGATACGAAGGATGAAGCTCTCAAAGCATTTGACAAAGGTGAAGCGGTGTATCTTTTGTACCCCGACAACACCGAGGGACTTGCCGAAAAGCGCTCCGACATTGAGAATTTCAGCGGATATTTCGGTATTGAAAAGGAGCCTGATAATTCGCGGGATTTAGAAAAAAGCAGCGAATTGATTCCCGTTTCAAAGGAGGTCGCATTGGAAATGTGGGACAAGGATTTGGACGTATTTATTGACGGAAAAATTGCCGAAAATCGTTCAGAAATTGAAAACACTCCCGACGATAAAAAGATATATCTTTCCGAATATCAATACTCTGCGCAGCTTGATTTTGAAAACCCGAAGCCGCAAAATACCGCGCCCGTTCCCGATAAAAATATTATCGGAAATACGCCGTACAAAGAATTGGGAGAGAAATCCGAATTAAAATATTATACCAATTTAAAAAATCGTCACGCCGAAAATATCGCCGCACAATTAAATGCGGACGGGATAAAATTCAGCGGGATTAAAAAAGAATGGACGACCACCATTACAATTAACAAGGCGGATATTCCCGCTTATGAAGCCGCTGTGAAAAAGGTTATTTCGGGATATGAGAAAAATAAATCCTCGGAAACTTTGACCGATAAAACGCCTGCAAAGCCTTCTGCTAAAAGCGTTTCGACGGATGTTGACCCTAATGTTATCGGCAATACTCCATACTCCGAGCTTGGCGAAAAATCCGAATTAAAATATTACACAAACTTAAAAAACCGTCACGCAGAAAATATTGCAAAGGCTCTTGACGAAAACGGAATTAAATTCAGCGGAATGAAAAAAGGGACGGTCACAACGCTTACAATAAATAAGGCTGATATTCCGAAATATGAAGCGGTCGTTGAAAAGGTCAAGGCAGGCTATAACAAGGACAGGGCGGAAGCTCCCGCAGTTGAACCTGTGTCGGTTACTGCCGCGATAGATAAGGCGATTTCAGAAAATAATTATGAATTGTATCGTTACGATTTAAAAAAAGCAGCCGACACTGTAATTGAACAATTCGGCATGGAGCGCGTTGAAAAAATTCTTGCAGATTATATAAATCGGCACAATTACGACGGGCGTATTTCTTACAGTAACAAGGAATGGGCGAAAGGCTTTGAGCCGCCGCAGAATCGGTACGGGCCTGTGTTTAAATCTCACCCCACCGTGCTTGACGGGTTTATCGATGCGGCTCGTGAAAAGATAAAATCTCTTGAAATCGAGCCGAAATTGCCGCCTTTGTATGATGATAAATTTCTGTATTCCTCCGAACGTGCGGAGCTTCGGGACGATTATCGGGGTATACCCGAAACAAAATATTTTAATTCCTCGGCAAACGAATATTTTGTTGACGGTATCGGCTGGCTGGACAATTCTTCATACGATACGGAGCAGAAAATGTCGGGACTTTCCGCAAAAGATTTTTATAAAAAGGTGACGAAAATAAATGCGGATTATATTGATTTGAATGGAAATATCGGGCAGATGGATATGTCAAAATCGGACTATGATATGATGACCGAAAAAACCTATTCTCCCGAAAAGCTTGAAGCGGCGAAAGCGGAATTGCAGAAGCGTAAAATTGCTGCGGGTATCACAGAAAAGCCTGTGGAATATTATGCTGTTCGTCAGACAAACGACCGTAAATTCGCGGTTTGCACAATAAGCGTGGACGGACTTGTAACGCCCGTAAAACCTAATATTGCCACGATTGCGGAAGCTAAAAAAGCTATGCTTGAATTATATGAAAACAAAAAGGACAGCGTAAAATGCGAGTTTGTTCACCCGCAGACATTGGACGAAAAATCGGGTGAATTATATAAAAATATGGCGCAGGGACTGCCCGATGTTACATACCGTATTCAGCTTAATTCCGATAAAAATGCCGCACCCGACAACACGCATTTTTTGCAGGAATATGTTAAAAATCCCGATGATACCTACAAGGTCGGAGAAATAATTTGCAGAGGAAATTATGATATTTGCAATGCAAAATTAGCCGATATTCTGGCTGACGGAATCAGCCGCAAAAAATCTGTTTCAAAAAAAGATTTTGAAATTTATCAGATAAAAGGCGGCGAAGAAAATCGTGATATTCGTTTTCAGCCTTTTGCCGATTTGATCGAAAGCGGCGGCAGACCCGATTTTGCGAATTATGAAAAGGTCTATGAGGGCGGTATGGACGCTGTTTCCTGTGCAAGCGATGATCTGCGCGACAAGCTGGAGGGGATATTTCAGAAGTTCAATATTGACCGTCCCGACGATTTTAAGGGACACAGTTTATCTGTAAGTGATGTGGTTGTGCTGAACGAAAAGGCGTATTATGTTGACAGCTTTGGATTTCAGCCGCTAAAAGAATTTAAGCCTGCCGCAAAAAATATTGACAGGGAAAAGGCTGCGACTGTTCCCGAACAGGAAAAAACCAAGCCGCCGAAAAAGCCTAAATTATGATTGGGGGAATTTGAAATGAGTATACTTACGATTGAGGAAAGAACACTTTTAAAGTCTATGGACTGCCGCGATAAAAAGCAGGCAATAGAGGTATTGGACGTTCTTAAAATGGAGCTGCCTGTGCGGTCGGAATTGTTTCTGACAGCGGTTTCGCTGGCTTACAAGCTGGAGAATGAGCGTGTGGATTATGCGTTTGAAATGGCGGGGGAGAATGTGGATAGTTAATCTTATTTTTTGATAATTTTCTAACGGCGGTATCGTGGGGTATCGCCGTTAAATTACACTTTTTATAAAAAGTTTCGCAAATATTACCCATTTGCGAAATGCTTAGACATCAATTTTATCATATTTTAGCACATATAAAAGTCGATGTCAAGACGTAAAGTACAGATTTTTTACGAAAAAAGCTCTTTTTAACCACATTCCCCCTTAAAATCGCGGGTTGAGAGCGTATAAAAATTTGCGACAGCAGTCCATTTATAAAAAATTGATAAAACGTTTTTAACTTTTTAACAAGAAAATTATAAAATTCGGTTATTTGATATTTATAACCGTCATTATTTTAGTCAATGGAAGGAGAATTTTATGGCAAGACGCGGAGAGAACATCTACAAGCGCAAGGACGGACGTTGGGAGGGTCGCTACAAAAGCGGTTTTAAAGCAGACGGTAAAACAAAGTATTCATCGGTTTATGGAAAATCCTATGCGGAAGTTCGGGCGACTCTCGTTAATAAACGCTTGCAGACGCAATCTGACGCGCCTGCGTGTAAGCTGAAATTTGGTGAGATTGTACGCCTTTGGCTTAATGATCTGAAAAATACGGTTAAAGAGTCCACATACGCAAACTACCTTATGAAAGCGGAAAAACACATATTACCGCGTCTTGGCGGAATTTTATATGATAAAATGACGGTCAATATTCTTAATGACTTTGTTACTGAAAAACTTTCCGACGGTCTTTCTCCAAAGTATGTTGCAGATATTTCCGCGCTTATAAAATCAGCTTCAAAGTTTGCGGGGCGGCGTTACGGATACGCCGATAAATCGGAATTTATGGCTGTTCCGAAAATAAACAAGCAGCGTGAAAAGGCTATGTTAAGCGATTTGGAGCAGAATATTCTAACGGCGAACCTTATAAATAATGTAACTCCGAGCAATACGGGAATATTGCTTTCCGCTGCAACAGGTATGCGGATAGGCGAACTTTGCGCTCTGAAATGGTCGGATTTTGATTTTGAAAAAAGAACGATTACCGTCAGCAGAACAATACAGCGGATTAAAAATCAGGATAAAAATACCGCGACAAAAATTATATTGACTTCGCCCAAAAGCAAAACCTCAATTCGTGAAATTCCAATTCCTGACTTCCTTTGCGGTATATTGAACAGAATAAGGTCTGACAAAGATAGCTTCATTCTCACGGGAACAGGCAGATATACAGAGCCGCGCACAATGCAGTACAGATTTAAGAATATTCTTAAAAAACTCGGTTTGCCGCAGGTCAATTTTCATTCGCTCCGTCATATGTTTGCAACAAGGTGTGTTACAATCGGTGTTGACGTTAAAACGCTTTCCGAAATACTCGGACATAGTTCCGTAAAAATCACTTTAGACCGCTATGTACATTCATCTATCGAAAGAAAGCGCAGTTGTATGAAGCTGTTTTCCGAAAATTTTGCGGCTGTTTAAAGATTATTTACCGTCTGAATTTACGTCAAAAGTTTCGATAAAATGGTTTATTTAAAGGGATTAAGCAAGTTAAGTCGCAAATGGGTAATATTTGCGAACAGAACGGGAACATATTTAGTATACCGCTTTTCTCTGAAAAAAATCAATATATTCTGTTTTTTCGGATATAGGCTTGCAAAAAATTTTCCTGCATACTTTACTTTTAAACGATTATGTGTTATAATGAACGCGGAAGTCGAATTTTGGCAGAATATGCGGGGAGGTGCAGGGTATGTTGAAGGTTGCTATATGTGATGATGAAGCTAATATTGTTGACCAAATTGAGGAATATGTATTAAGGTTTGGCAAAGAGAACAATATGGATTTTAAAATACATAGGTTTTATGACGGCGATTCATTGGTAAGGTCTGATATACGGTTCGATATAGTTTTTCTTGACATTATGATGGATGGACTGGATGGAATTGAAACAGGTAAAATATTAAAAGATCGGAATATGAAAACCCAGATAGTATATATTTCCGGCTTTTCTGACTTTAGTATGAGAGCGCACGAAGTCCATTCATTTGATTATGTTGGAAAACCAATCAAGTATTCAAGAATTTCCAAAACACTGGGAGATTTAAAAAAGATGAATACTAACAATCATATAACAGACGATTTTATTCGTTTAAAATTGGACGATTATTCGGAGATATTAATGAACACAGACGACATATTGTATTTTGAATATTATGAGTCGCGGAAAGTTAATGTATACACTACAGACGGAGAAATCATAACGACAAATGATACCATGTTCGATATTTTGGGACGGGTAAATCAAGCGCAGTTTGCCCAACCGTATAAGGCGTACGTAGTGAACATAAAGTATGTTAGGAGGGTTGCAAAAGGGTCAAAAACCATTTTTATGGCTAATGGTAAGGAAATAAGCTTATCACAGCGTAAACAAAAGGAATTTATGGAAAAACTTCATTCGTATATGAGGGTATAAAGGAGAACTGTATGAACACATCATTGTTATCATTTTTGAGTCAGAGCATTGCAACTGCTTCTGCCATTTTATTTACTTTCTTATTTTGTAAAAATATTTATGGCTGTAAATATGATAAAAAGAGATTTTATATTATTGGATATTTTATTGCAGCAACACTGATGATAGTTATAAATCGAATTCATAACCCATATATTAATGGTATATATTCATTTCTATCCGTTAATTTAATTTGTATTGCATTGTTCGAATCAAATATTAAAAAAATATGGCTTCATAATCTTTTGTTTTGGTTTATGTTCTGTTTTTGTGATGTAATTACCGTGCTTATATGGTCGATTATTGATGGTAATTCTTTGGATGGCGTACTTTCAAATTATCAGCTTATGTTGGGAAGCAATATACTCAATATTATATTTATGTTTGCGTTATATAGAATATATTTAGCTGTTATGCAGAAAATTAAATTTCAATCAATACAATTAAAAATAGCATTATTTTTAATTACAATGACTTTTTTTGAAGTATGGGTATTACTTACATATGTATATCAAATTACTGACAGAAGTGACAGCATAAATATATTTATATTATTGATAGGTTTTCTTGTTGTAAATGTGTTTTTTACATATGTTTTAAGCCAAGTTTCAGAAGTGTATAAGTATAAATATGAATTATCATTAGCGGAAAAATTATGTGAGACACACCTTTCAAACTATATGGAAATAAGTCAGAAATACGAGGAAGCAAGAACAATAATACACGATATAAAGAAGCACATTGTGGTTGCCGATAATATTGATAGCGAAGAAATCAGCAGCCGCGATGAATATTTATCTGGTGTTTATGAGAGAATGGACGAGCTGTTCTGCTGTTTTCATTGTTCTAATAAAATATTGAGCGTAGTATTAAGTCAAAAAATTTCTGCCGCAAAGTCAAAGGGTATATACGTAGACCTGTCGGTTGAAGAGGTTCCGATGGACTTTATTGACGATTTTGATATTACGGCAATATTTATGAATTTATGGGATAATGCAATAGAAGCCTGTGAAAAAGTCAAGGAGCGAAAGTATATTAGCTTGTCAATAAGCAGGTTTAACGATTTCATTTTGGTAAATATGGAAAACAGCTATAATGGCGTCATTTCTCCTAAAAATGATTTATATATCTCCACAAAGCCAAATCACGACGGAGTTGGATTGAAAAGTGTTAAGATGGCAGTTGAACGGTATGAGGGAGTATTTATGACAAAGCACAATGACATTTCATTTAGAGCAGAGATAACAATTCCAATTACATAAATTACCAGAAAATTTATTAAATTTAGATGAACGCAATGTTAAATTGCGTTCATATTTTTACATGGTTGCACTTTTTGGGTACAACGATGCAAACTTATTGACAAAATAATGGGAAAATAGTAGACTTAAATCGGAAAAATTTATGTGAAAGGAGTGTTAATATTATGAATAACAGGAAAATTGTGCGGGCATCGCTTAAAGCAGTTTCTCAGTTTGCAACTAAATCTACTGTTAAATCTGCGAATACGGCGTGTTTTCTGATT
>CANQTP010000082.1 GCA_947626755.1 uncultured Clostridia bacterium | reverse complement strand
GAACGAGTATTATGCGCGATCGAGGACATCAAAGCCTGTTGCGAAGTCGAGGATCATTTCAACGAATGGAGTGATGTGGCGGCATCATCAATTCAAGCGTTCCTTGAAGAACTTACATCGGAACAGACCGCAGACACCTGTTCAGCGTTCCTTGAATACATTGAGGAAACGTCAGACAGCGACAAAAACCTTGCAAATGGTGTAAAGGAAGCCTTGATTATCTGTCTTAACGAAATGAAAGACTATCTTCAAATTGCACCTGTTTCCTATGTTGATGAAGATGAAACGGACGATATGGGCAGTGTGCTTGAAAGCTACATCAGCAAGGCAGAAAATCTGAAAGTTTAAGGGAGGAAAACCAATATGTGTAAAATCATAGCAATAGCGAACCAAAAAGGCGGTGTGGCTAAAACTACCACAGCAGTACACCTTGCAGCGGCACTTCAAATGAACGGCAGGAAAGTCCTGTTATGTGATTTTGATCCGCAAGCCGACACATCTTCATATATGGGATATTCAGATGATGATAACATAAGCATTAACAACATTATGCAGGACTATGTTGTAGGTAAGAATACCAACGTAAAGGACATTATCCGAACAAGTGACAAGAACGGAGGGATTGACTACATACCGTCAGATATAAGTCTTGCGACTGCTGAATACTACCTCTCTCCGATTATGTCAAGAGAAACTGTTCTGAAACGTATTCTTGAACAGGTAAAGTCATACTATGATTACATCATTATAGATTGTCAGCCGTCTTTGGGAATACTTGTTATCAACGCCCTTGTAGCAAGTGACGGAGTTGTTATTCCTGCGCAGACACAGGAGTTTTCCAAGAAAGCGTTGAAAGCCATTACGGACATTGTTGAACAAGTCCAGAAAGGCGTAAATCCCAACCTTAATTTCTTAGGCATACTTCCTACAATGGTTGATAACACATCAATGACAAAAGATACGCAGAAAGTTTACGAGGAAGAATACGGAAATCTGATCTTCCCGAACGGTATCTCACGTTCCGTAACTGCCGCTTATTCAAGTCGAGATAGAAAGGCACTATGTTTCAAGAACAATTCAAAGATCGGCGCGGAATACAAAGCCTTTGCGGAAGAAGTTGAAAGGAGGATCAAGTAATGGGATTTAACATTTCCGATATGCTTGGAACACCGTCAATCGGCGGTGTTCAAGCAAACAAAGTTATCATTCTGGAACTTACCTCTCTTGTCCCCTATCATAACCACTGTTTCAGACTATACGAGGGAGAACGCCTTGAAGATATGGTTCAAAGCATAAAACAGAATGGCGTTCTCTCACCTATAATCGCAAGGACAACAAACGAAAGCGGAAAGTATGAAATACTTGCAGGACATAACAGATGTAACGCCGCCAAGATAGCAGGATTGACCGCAGTACCTTGTATAATCAAGGAAAATCTCACAGATGATGAAGCCGAAATGTATGTTATCGAAACAAATGCTATGCAGCGAGGTTTTAACGATCTAAGCATATCAGAACAGGCTGCTGTCGTTGCGCTAAGACATTCCAAGATGTTCAATGACGATAAAGCGGCGGCTATCAGATCGGAACTGCAAGCCATTGAAAGCGGAACAGAGGAAAACACATCTTCCGAACAGGTTTATGCCGTTAAGGACGGAAAGAGCAAACTTGCGGCAACGGGAACGGAGTACGGTTTATCAAAAAACAGCGTGGCAAGGCTGATCCGAGTGAATACGCTTACCGAGGAACTAAAACAGAGTATTGACCTTAACTTACTTCCTGTTCGGGCAGGAGTGGAATTTTCCTATATATCAAAAACGGCTCAAAAGGCTATATTCGAGTTCTATAAGGAAACCGTGGTAAAGAACGAAAAAGAGTATCAAGCGGTAAAGATAGATATGAAAACTGCGCCAATGCTCCGAGAAATGTTCCAAGATTTCAGCGGAAGTCGGGAAACGGCACTGAAAATGCTTGAAAGCTATGCGAAAGGCAGTTCGGACAAGCCTAAAAAGCCAAAATCCCATAAGCTAAACACGGTTATCTGCTCCAAATACTTTAACGAGGAGGAATCGGACGAGTACATCAACAGCATAATAGATCAAGCCTTGCAGATGTATTTTGAACACGAAAAAGCGCAAGGCGCATAATTCCCCAATGGGGAATTACCAAGAAATAGCATAATAACATTATCGGCGGTATTGTGAAAACAGTACCGCCGATTTTGTCTGTTTATTTGAAACGTTCAATGATATTCAAGAGCAATTCAATATCGCTGTCACGCAAGGATTTAGATTTATCAAGCAGTTTCTGCATAAGCATAGGGTTTGATGTGCCATCATCAAAAAAGTCGCGAGGAGTGATCCCAAGGTATTCGCAGATCGTGATAAATTCGCTCATTGACGGCAGTGCTTTTCCAGAAGATATGCCTTGAATGTAGCTTTTGCTATGCCCAAGGTCTAAACTCATCTGGTATTCCGAAACATTTTTTTGTAATCTTAATTCTGTAATTCTATTTCTAATGAACTCTGCATAATTCATAATATACCTCCAAATTCGTTACTATATCTATTTTATTACAAATTTAAAAGGTATATTACAGATTATTTCAGGAATTTTAATTGAATTATACCGATACAATCTGTTATAATGATATTATATTACAGATTTTGTAAGTATAAGATAAGCACTTATAACTTGTTTAGCTATCCCGTGGATATGGTTTCTTGGTTTTTGTTATACCAAGCAGATAGTCCACGCTTGTGTTGTAGTATTGTGCAAGAAAGATCAAAGATTCAAGCGGTATTTCGGTTGTATGTGATTCATAGCGTGAATATGTCTGTTGGGAACATTTCAGCAATTTTGCCATATCTGCTTGCGACAGATCGTTATCCTCTCTCAAATCCCGAATACGCAAACGCATTTGTAGATCCAAAGTGATCACCCCGAATTTATTGTTTTTTCATTGCTTCTTTGAAATCGTTCACAATATTTCTAATGTGCATTATCTGCTCATTAGTCAATCCGGTGGTATCTAACGAAGTTCTGTCACTTAAACCGAGAAGATAATCACTGCTGATAGAAAATGTAGTTGCGATTTTGATAAGCATATCAATTGATGGCTGAACGTTGCCGTTCTCCCAATTGCTTACACACTGTTTTGAAACACATAAACGTCTGCCAAATTCTACTTGATTTATTCCAACACTCAACCGTAATTCTTTGACTCGTTCGCTGAACATATTATTACCTCCAAGTAAAATATTACAATACTATTGTAATAGAAATACTTGACAAGTTAAAAATACTATTGTATACTAATATTTGACAAAATGTATATCAATATTCACAAAAAACTTTTGATATTTGAATGGAGGACTGCATATGACTGTCATAGTCTGTATTGACGATAGAAACGGTATGGCATTTAATAACCGCCGACAATCGCAGGATAAGAAGCTGTTGGAGCGGATAACGAGTGCCGTATCTGGAAAACGTCTGCTGATGAACGCTTATTCAGCAGATATGTTCGGTAAACTTCCACAGGTGGTGGTTGATGAAGATTTTCTCAGCAAAGCAGAAAGTAATGACATTTGTTTTGCCGAGAACATTGACGTTTCGCCATATGCTGATAAGATCGACAAGATCATCATTTACAAATGGAACAGATACTATCCAAGCGATTTAACATTTGACATTACGCTTGATAACTATGAAATCACCAAAACCGAGGATTTTCAAGGAAATTCTCACGATCGGATCACGGAGGTAACTTATGAAAGGATTAATTAGGAAAATTTCGGCATTGATACTTTGTGTTGGTATAACTATAAGCTCAATGGGAACTTTGGTCTACGCCGATAACAGTACAACGTCTGCAAACAAGACTGTGACATCAACGGTAAAGAAAACTTTGACATACAGCAACTTCACCCTTGCGGACGTTCCGAGTTATTCCGGCAAGGCGTATACTTCCATTAACAAGAACAAACCGTTCTTCACAAAGTCGGAACTAAAAAAGAAGTCATATGAAAAGTATTCCGATCTTGATGATTCAGACAGGTGCGGATATGCCATAGCTTGCATAGGAACAGACATAATGCCTACCGAAGAACGCGGCGCTATCGGAAACGTAAAGCCGACAGGTTGGCATACTGTCAAGTATAACGATTATATCGAGGGAAATTACCTTTATAATCGTTGTCACCTTATCGGCTATCAGCTTACGGGCGAAAATGCAAACGAGAAAAACCTCATAACGGGAACACGCTATATGAATACAGAGGGTATGCTCCCCTTTGAAAATATGGTTGCCGACTATGTGAAAGAAACGGAAAATCACGTTATGTACCGTGTTACTCCGATGTTCAGCGGCAGCGATCTGCTTGCAAAGGGCGTTCTAATGGAAGCATATTCTGTTGAGGACAACGGCAAAGGTATCTGTTTCAATGTTTTTTGCTATAACGTTCAGCCGAACATAATCATTGATTATTCAGACGGAAGCAGTAAACTTTCTCCGAATGCCAAAAAATTGCAGGATAATACTTCCGAGAAAAAGACAACAAGCGCGACAACATCAAAGAAACCAACTTCGGAAAAGCCGAAAGAAACAACAACGACAATAACCACGTCAACCAAGTCACAAAGCAAGACCTACATTCTGAACACCAACACCAAGAAATTCCACGATCCAAGCTGTTCCAGTGTCAAGCAGATGAAAGACAAGAACAAGCAGACATACAAAGGCAGCCGCGAAGATGTGATCTCACAAGGATATTCACCTTGCAAGAAGTGCAATCCGTAATTGTATATTCAGGTAATTAAAAGGGGCATTTACATTTGTCAAAAAGTGTAAATGCCCCCTTTATTCTTGATTAATTTTACATAATATGGTATACTGTTATGAAATTCAACAAAGGAGTAATAAGATTATGAAAATAATATCGTGGAATGTAAACGGAATAAGAGCCGCGTGGAATCACGGATTGTCCTTATTTCTTGATGAAGAAAACGCTGATATATATTGCTTTCAGGAAACAAAAGTTGGCGAAACCATAAATATGTTGGAATTAGAGGGATATTATCCATTTTGGGCATTTTCCGAAAGGAAAAATTATTCAGGAACATTATGTTTATCAAGAATAAAGCCTATTTCACATCATAACGGAATAAAAGGGTTTAGTAGTAACGAGGGACGTGTTATTACTCTTGAATTTGATGAATTTTACCTCATTAATTGCTATGTACCAAATTCACAACATTCATATGAAAGAGGAGATTTTCGGCAAGAATGGGACAAAGCATTTTATAATTACGCTGCCGAATTGATGACATATAAACCTATAATTATTTGTGGAGATTTCAATGTTGCATTTTCAAACAAAGATATATATGAACAAAGCAAATGGTTCGAGATAAATTCACAAGGCTTTCAATCTGTTGAAAGGGAAAACTTAGGGAAACTTATTGATCTTGGACTAACAGATACATTCAGAATGTTTCACCCAGATGATACAGACAAATTTTCTTGGTGGTCTAATCGTAAATTTAAGCGTAAGGAAAATCGGGGTTGGCGGCTTGATTACTTTCTTGCAGATAACAGAATAAAGGGAAAAATAATTTCGTCAGATATACTTGATGATGTTTATGGTTCAGATCATTGTCCAATTTCGATTGAAGCTGATTTATGTTTATACGAAAAGGCACAAATTGTCGAGAAACCCATACAACGTAAAAGATACAAGTATTCAGATTTGAAATTTATAGGCTATTCCGAGTTCCTAAAGTGTAATGCAGGAATTGATCTATCAAGTATATGGGACAGCATAGACTGGGAGCAAGCGGAAAGTAATCTCAGGACAATGCAGGAAGCTCTTGCAAAATCAGCATATACCAAAGACCTAAATCTTGTTGAAAAATGGCAAAAAAGGATTGTATTCTCTCTTGATGCAAAAGTTCTTGCGGTACGACACGTTTGTAATACCGCACTTTCAACGGGTATAGACGGAATAGCGTGGAAAAATTCTCACGAAAAAATGTCAGCAGCTTTATCTTTAACAGCAAAAGGTTATGTTGCTGCCCCGTCAAGGTTGCTGATTATGAAGTGTAAAAATGGAAAGGAACGCCGTATTCACGTTGAAACGCATTTTGACAGAGCAATGCAAACACTATACGCGTATGCACTTGATCCCGTATCAGAAGCGTGGGCAGACAGAAAATCTTTTGCTTTCCGTAAAGGCAGATCGGCACTTGACTTGAATGAATATGTTAAACTTGCGTTATCAGGAGAAAATGCGCCCGAATGGATATTCATAGGAGATGTTCGGCAATGCTATGAAAATATAAGTCACGAATGGATCAAGAAACACATTCCTTTACCGTTAGAAATATTAAATCAATTCCTTGAAGCAGGATATGTTGTTTCTGGAGATTTATTCCCGAATGAAACAGGTGTAGGAATAGGAACAACAATAGCACCTATTATAGCGAATATGACACTGGACGGATTGCAAGAGCATATTTATACGGAACTAAGTAATGGCAAAAGAGTTGTTTACCCGATTGATGATTTTGATTTTGCAAACGGAAACCTTATAAGGTATGCTGATGATATAATCATTACTGCAAGGAGCAAGGAACTTGCGGAGAAATTTATGAAGTGGACATCTGATTTCTTAGAAGAACGAGGATTGACTCTTTCAAAAGAAAAAAGCAAGATAATAAATGTTGGCGAAGAAGATTTTGAATTTATGTCAAGGCATTATTCAAAACGAAACGGGAATATTTATGTAAGTCCGTCAGAAAAGTCGGTTGAAAAATTCAAGGCTAATATTTGTGAACTCCTTGATAACTTTTCAGGTTCTCAACAAACACTTATAGAAAAAATAAACAGAAAAATTGACGGTTGGTGTACATATCATAAAATCGAAGAAGCGGAGGAAGTCTTTAAACAGCTTGATTTATTTATCAAGGCTGCATTACTCGATCTATGTCATAAAAAGCACCCCACAATGGAACGCAGTAAAATTCTTGAAAAGTATTGGTATAAAGACTATGACGGACTGTATTATTATGCTTTACCCGAAAGAAAAGATATAAGAGTAAAATCTTTATCAGACACAATATTAGTTACTCATTATGCGGTAAAGACAGGCGTTAATCCGTACATTGATTACGAATATTATGAAAAAAGAACAGAAAAAAGGAGCATAAGAAGTGTAACGGGAAAGTACCGTAATCTATGGAACAAGCAAAACGGTTGTTGTTATTATTGCGGTAAGCCGATATTGAGGGACGAGGACAGAGATGTGATCCAGCTTGCAGGATTTGAAAAAAACCATTTTTTAGTCTATGTTCATCAAAGATGTTTATACTCCTCTTTAGAATATATAGACACCGAAGAACCACCCGACAGAATACAAGACATCTATGACCTGTTGAATAACAGCGGCGGTTATAAAAGGACTGTAAGCAAACGATATTATAGCTTGTATAAGTTTTTCAGGGCAAGTAATGAAGATGTCATAAAACTTACATTTCGCAAGATAGAGGATATTATGGGAGCAAACATTATCTAATGGATACACATTAACTCATACTTACTTCAATTCGGGCTTTTCGCCCTCTGCAAGCCCATTATCGAGGAATTTGTAATAGATCTGAATACGGCGAGGTGTGCTTTTGTCCTTCGGGCGGTCACCAATCACAACATACTCGATCAGGTCTACGCACATTTCTCTCGTCAGCTCAGGTGCATCTGCATACTGTTTCAGACGGCAAATAAATTCCTCAATATCGTCCCTTGCCTTGCTGTCCTGTTCTAATGTGGCAGTAAGGCTTTTTACTTTCTCCGTCAAATCTGCTTCTTCTGCACGGAACTGACCGAGCGTTTCAAGGCACAAGTCCTCCGGCACCTTACCGAGCAGCTTATCCTGATAGACCTTCTGTGTCATCATCTTCAACTCAGCAAGCCTTGACTGGCACTTTGCAAGCTGTTGACGGGCATCGTCAAGGTGCTTTGTACCCTCTGTCTCCTTGCGTCTGAGAAACTCCTGTCGGGCTTCATCTTCATTCTCGATCACATATCTTGCCTTTGCAAGA
Organism: uncultured Clostridia bacterium; assembly: GCA_947626755.1. Taxonomy (GTDB): domain Bacteria; phylum Bacillota; class Clostridia; order Oscillospirales; family Ruminococcaceae; genus RGIG8773. The sequence continues at coordinate 2,538 of CANQTP010000082.1, read as the reverse complement.
ATATCCGCAAGCACGATCTTCTCAATCTGCTTCTGGCTGATATAGTGCGTAGTACAGGTGCTTGCACCACAACGGCTATATGTACCGCAGGCGTAGAAATAATTGACCGAGCCGTCCTTTTTCTTTGCGTGACCGTTCAGCTTCATTTTCGCACCGCAGTCAGGGCAGAACATCATGCTGTTCAGCGGAAGAACAATGCCCTTTTTCATGATCTTACCATGACTTGCACAGCGGTCAACCTCTTGGCACTTATCCCAAAGCTCCTGTGAGATAATAGGCTCATGGGTATTTTCAGCAATTACCCACTCGTCCTTGCCACGGCGGACAGACTTGTGATTCTTGAAAGATACCGTTGTAAACTTCTGCTGTGCCAGATGCCCGATATAGATCGGGTTACTGAGGATATTTCTCACCGCTACATGACTCCAGTAATGAAAAGTATTCTTATACGGATTCGGTTTTACCAACCTTTGCGCCCGATAGTCGGATGGTATCGGCACACCGTCGGCATTCAGGATCTTAGCGATCTGTGTAGGCGTGATGCCTGTTGCACGAAGTTCAAAGATACGACGCACCACCTTTGCGGCAGGCTCGTCAATGACAGGAGTGTGCTTTTCATCATCGCCCTTGAGATAACCGTAGGCAGCGAATGAAGCGATATACTTTCCCTCTTTGGCATTCTGGGCGAGGACACTGCGTACTTTTTTGGAAGTATTAGCGGCGTGCCATTCATTGAACAAATTCATGATCGGCATTAAGTCCATCGCCGTGCTGTTGCGGTCAAGCGTATCCACATTGTCGCTCAGGGCGATGAAGCGGATATTGAACGAAGGGAAAATGTAGTCGATATACTGACCGACTTCGATGTAATTACGACCAAAACGAGAAAGGTCTTTACAGAGGATCAAGTTTATCTTGCCCGACTTCGCATCATCGAGAAGCTGTCTGACACCCGGTCTATCGAAATTTGTCCCCGAATAACCGTCGTCCTCGTATATCCCCACCAAGTTCCAGCCTGCCTGCTGACTGACATAGTCCGTCAGCATTTTCTTCTGATTTTCAATGGAGAGGGACTCGCCCTCTCGCATATCTTCCTGAGATAATCTCACATAAATACCTACATTGTAGGTTGACTGTCTTGTCATGACATAACTCCTTTCCAATCAAGACAGCCATATTCGATATTCCTATTATAGCGCAGAAAACCGAATATGGCAAGACCTTTTTTCTATCTTTTCAGACTTGTCCAACGGTTTCTGCATAGGCTCTTTCAAAAGCCATTCTGTAAAGCTCCTTGTCGAGAGATTTCTCACCGACATAGTGGCTTGTGACGGTAAAAAGCTGACCGTCTATCTCATAGGTTGCTTCGCTCACGGGCTTGTCTTTGTATCGCTCGTTCAGCTCGGCAAGAGTAGCATCGTTTGTTGTCAATTTTCTCCTTTCCGCCTGCGATTATCTATCTCTACACGCATAGGCTTTTTGTTGCAGGGACGTTACTCCTGCACAGGGTAGCAGTGCGGAACGGCAGAGCCGTCCCGTTTACAGCTATCGTTTTGTTGTCGGATATATTTTTAATCCGAGTAAGGATTTTTCTTCTCAAAGAAAGAAGTCTGTCCGAGCATTTCTTCCTCGTCAGCATCATCGGCAGAGCCTGTTATCCGACACAGGTTCATCATCAGCACCGGACGTAGCCGCCTGCTCGTGTTCTCTTGCGATCATATCCGCAAGAGCCTGTCCCTCACAGCTATACTGCTTACACAGCGACTGATATATCAGCAGAGCCTTCTGCTCACTCAGCTTTTCACATTCAGCCGTATCTGATTTGATACGCTCTTTCAGCTTGCCGATCTTCTCATCGAGTTTCGTGAGCTTCTTTGCGATGTCAGCCATATCATCACCCCCAATCGTTTAGACTTCGGAAATCATTTTCCATACTCCAATTATAGCGCGCAACAAGGGGCTTTGTCTACTGGTATTGCGCACGAAGATTTGTGTGTCAATGCAGTTTTCCGTTCTAAAAAATGACCGGGGATTTTAGATCATGGGTAGGAGAATAAATGCTTTGTAACGGATTGTTCGCCGTTATTTTGACGAATGCCATTCCGCAGAAAATCAATAGCTATGTGACAAGCCTAATGCTCGCCGTGACCTTGCAGGGTTGTTTCAAGTCGCACAGCTCCAAACGCTCTGACGAGCGAGAGAGCGATTATGGAAAGTCGCTCATAAATATTTTCACGGAAACGATGAAAATAATCCAATCCAACCTCAGCGGTCGGAATACTATCAAAATCACACCCAGCAAGCTCTGCATATTGTGTACACAAGTTCACAATATGCGCTGGTTTTGAAAAATCAAATGAAAGATTAATTTCAAACCCAGCAAGCACGGTACTTCGGGGGTACATTTTGAAAAATGACACCCCGAAGCACACAGACTTGTTAGAGGGTTTCGCACCCCTAAGCTTAGTGTAAAATAAAAGTAGGCAGAAAAAGAAAAGAAAAAAGAGGGCAAGAAAGCCTTGCCCTCAGAGTCACCAT